>JBOHEL010000009.1:0-26964 GCA_050700995.1 Sciscionella sp.
CGCCACCTCCGAACCTCCGAAGTTTCCGTACTCCGGTAGTTCCGAAGTCCGGAACTACCAAACTCAGAGTTGCGAAAGGCGCGCTGTTTGCGCTGATCACGGCGCTACGCGACGGTCAGATCAGTGACAGACGCGGCGGCGGTGGTCGATCCGCACAATGCCGATCACGGGCGGGTCATCGGTGACGCTGTACACCACGCGATAGCTGCCGCGACGCGCGCAGTGATAACCGCGAAGTTCCCCGGATAGCGGCTTGCCAAGGCGACGCGGGTTGTCGGCTAGCGGGCCGCTGATGAACTCCCACACGGCCGAGGCCACCGCTTGCGGTAGCTGTTCAGCCAGGGACCGGCTGGCGCGGGCAGACAACCGGATCTCATACCGATCGCTCACGCGGTACGGCGACGACGGTCCGCCAGAACGCGGGTCATCTCATCGGCGGTGACGTACTCGCCACGGTCGATCTCAGCTTGCCCTTGCTCGATCTCTTCCAGCGCGCCGGGCGTGGTCAGGATGTCCACCGTTTCATCCAGCGACGCCAGCTCATCGGCGGAGACCAGCACCGCGGCGACCTTGCCGTAGCGACTGATCGGCACGCGATTGTGGGTGCGCTCCACATCGGTCACGTACTCCGAGAGGTGGTCGCGGGCATCCCCGAGCGGTATCGCCGTCATGTCACCAGTGTAGCCAACATTTACGCCAGCATTCCGGACGGGTCGGACTCGCCGGCTTCCGACTGCCCAACTTTCGAACTTCCGGAGTCCGGAAGTTGTGACCGAGTGTGCTGTTTGCGCTGCTCACGGCGCTACGCGACCCCAGTGTGACGTTTATACCCGAGGACAACGCGCCCTGTGGTGGCTACTCGTCGTCGAGGTCGAGGTAGGCACGTACCGCGGTGGCGATGCGGTGGAGTTCGGTGGGGGAGGGCGTGGCGGCGGCTCGGGAGCGGGCGGAGTCGCTGCTGGAGCAGTTCCGCCCCCGGCAGCTCACGACGACGGTGCAGGGAGTCGTTGCGGGGCGGCCGGTGACCTACAGGCGGCGGCGCGCGGAGCGGAACCGCCTGGAGGCCGACGAGCGGGTCACCACCGCGGAGACCGCCCGCGATCAGGCCGAGGCCGCCGCCTTGGCATGAATGGGTCCGGCTCGGTTCGCTTGATGGTGCTGGCGGTCGCGGCGGTGACGGTGGTGGCGTTCGCCGTTCCGGCGCGGGCGGTAGCCGCCGGACCGCGGCGCCGGCGCCGCAGCCGGTGAATACGGCGGTGCGTCCGGTGGCGCAGCCGAAGATCGACGCAGCACCGAGCGAGCCGCACCCGAGCCGGCACGGGCGGGCGGTCGTGACCGGCCGCGCGCCGGGTGTCAACGCCGGGCAGCCAACCACCCGCGGTAACCCCGAAATCGACGTCTGGTCCGGTGGCGCCCTCACCGTCGAGCACCCCGTCGTCGCAGCCGGGTGTGGTGTCGCCGGCGGGGTGTGTGACGTATTCGTCGTCGTCGACGGGGTCGCATTCGGTGTGTGGCGCGATCCTGGCGCGGGAGACATGTCCCTGGGCAAGGTCCGGCGGCGCAGACCAGCACCACCCCCACTCGGCGGTCCACGACCATGGCCGCCCAGCCTCGACATCGGTCCCCGCCGACTGCCTTGGCGCAGGTAAGCAACCATCTGGGGTACCAACATGAAGACCCCTACCAAAGATGTATGAGCGCAGAACCGTTCGAAAGTTCAGGGCTACCGGCCGGCCGGCGGGCCGGGGCGGCTTCACCGGCCAGCTCACCGTGATGCGGGAGGGGTTCCGGCCACCGACGAGGAACTGTCCCTTGTGGACGTCTGCTGGAGGAATTCGACGCATTCCCGCCCCAGTGCTCGAAACATGCGGGCCGAGCGTTGTCACACGGAAGTCCGCTGGACGTTAGGGGCACGGCCCTGGCCATTCGCCCGGGACGACCGACCCGATCGGACTGTTCCACCGAGGCTACGGCATCACGTAACGTCCTGGTGGGCACGCGGCGCCAGAATCGGCCGCACTGGGACGCCTGCGCTACGGGCGACTGTGGGAACCAGCCGCGCCCGCTGTCCTGATGACGGTTTTGACGCTCGAATGGTAACCTGGGTCACAATGCCCGAGCGGATTGGGAGGTTTCGTTTTGCCCTCCAGCCGCCTGAATCGGATCGCAATCGCCCGGCCACCCGAGCTGCCCGGGCCACGCGCTCCCGGGCGCGGCACCTCCGGTATAGGGGTCGCCAAGACCCCTGTCGCCGACGACTGGTCCAACACAGCCTGCCCATTGGCGAAGTTCCACGCGCCGGAGATCGTCTTCGGGCCCCACGCCCTCGCCGAGCTTGGGCACTCCGCCGGAAGGCTCGGCGCGCGCAGGCCGTTCCTGGTCACCGACCCTGGGCTGCTTGAGGCGGGCTGGGTCGAGGAGGCACTGAAACACCTGCAAGGCGCCGGACTAACCCCGGTCACCTGGCACGACGTGACGCCGAACCCGAAGGACCGGGAGATCGAGTCCGCCTACGAGGCCTATGTCGGCGCAGGCTGCGACGTGATCATCGGCCTCGGCGGCGGCTCGGTGATCGACGCGGCGAAGGGCGTGGCGATCCTGTCCGGCAACGGCGGCCGTATCCTGGGCTTTGCCGGGGTGGACAAGGTCGTCAACCCGATCCCGCCCCTGGTGATGGTGCCCTCGACCTCGGGCACGGGGGCGGATGTCTCGCAGTTCTGCGTGGTGACCGACACCGTGCGGTTCATCAAGGTGACGATCATCAGCCGCACCCTCGTGCCCGAGACTTCGATCATCGACCCTCGATTGCTGACCACGATGCCGGAATGGCTGTGTGCGGCTACCGGCCTTGACGCGCTCACCCATGCCATCGAGGCCTTCGTCTCCCGCGCGCACAACCCGCTCACCGACCAGCACGCCCTGCACGCCGCCCAGCTGGTCACCGGCAACCTCGTGCAGAGCATGCTGCACCCAACCCGCACCGAACCCCGGCTCGGGATGGCGCAGGGCTCGCTGGAAGCCGGGATGGCTTTCACCAACGCGATCCTCGGCGCGACGCACGCCATGAGCCACCAGGTTGGCGGTCTGCTCGACGCCCCGCACGGCGTCGTCAACGGAGTGCTGCTGCCGCACGTAATCCGGTACAACGCCATGCGGTTCCCCGACCGGTACTTGCCGCTCGCCGCCGCCGCCGGGATCGATACGTCACGGATTCCCGCCGATGTCGCCGCCGAGCTGCTTGCCCAACGGGTGCGCGACCTGGCCGACACCGTCGGAGTGCCCCGAGGGCTCGCGACGCTCGGTGTGCGCGAAGAGGACATCCAGCGGCTCTCCCGCACCACGATGTCCGACGCGTGCCTTGCCACGAATCCGCGGGAGGCCACGGTTGAGGAGATCGCCTCGATCTTTCGTGGTGCGCTGTGAGGCCACGCGGTGGCTGACTCCCGGCGGAGTCCGGCAGGCGCGGATGGCGCGGACCTCGGCATCCTGACCGGGGTCCGCTCCGGGAAACGCTCGTTCTACCCGGCATACCGACGCAATGCAGAACGCCTGGAACTCACCGTCCGCGCACTCGACCAGATCTCGCAAGCACTGGTGCGCACGGTCGAGGGCCCGAGGGCGCTGCTTGAGGCCGTGGTGCGCGCGGCTGCGGAGCACCTGCAGGCGCCCTGGCTCCTGCTCGCGGTCGCCGACGGCGCGCTCCGTGCCGCGCGGCCGAGTTTTCTGTTCTGGCACAACGGAAAGTTCGTTGACCGCGAGGTGGACCTGCCGCCGGAGGTGCGCGAGCAGCTGCATACCGTCCGGCTGCGGCCATGGGAGATCGGCCTGGTCGCGCGCGGTGACAGCTGGGTGCGGGTGCCGATGACGCTGGAGGAGGAACCCGTCGGCGGGGTCATCGGCTGGCTTGGCACCGAGGTCGACATCGCCGACACCGACCTCGCGATCCTGCGCGTGCTTGCCAACCAGGCCGCCGTGGCACTGCACAACTCATTCCTGTTCGAGGTGGCCGCGGACCTGCGCGGCCGCACCGAGCAGCTGTCGGAAGCCGCCGCCCGCCAGGCCCGGCACCTCGCCGAGCGCGACGCCGAGCTCTCCCAATTGCAGCGCAGGCTGGTGGATGCGATGCAGCGGCAGGTGCTCGACGACGAGCGTCACCGCATTTCCCGGGAGCTGCACGACAGCGTCAGCCAGCACGTGCTCAGTGCGGGGATGACCATCGAGCTGTGCCGCTCCGACCTGGAGGATCTGGGCCCGGACGGTGTCGCCGTCGCGCGTCGCCTCGAAACGGCGAAGAACCTCACCCGGCGCGCAGTCGAACAGCTGCGCGCCGCGATCTACGCGCTGCATCACCACGACGAGGAGCACACCGGCCCGCTACCGGAGATGCTGCGCCAACTTTCGTCGGTGCACCTGCCGACGGATCTCACCGTGCAGGTCAAGACCGCGGGGCAACCGGTCGGCCTGGCACCGGCCGCGGAGCACGCGCTGCTGCGGATCACCGGGGAGGCGCTGTTCAATGCCGCCACCCACGCGGGGGCAAGCACCGCGATCGTGCGGCTGGCCTACGCGCCGGACCGGGTGGTGTTGAGCGTGTCCGACGACGGTGCCGGCGACCCCGCACAGTTGCGGAGCTTACTGCGGCTGACCTCGACCACCGACCGTGGTCGGCATTGGGGGCTGGCGAACATGGCCACCAGGGCCCGCGAGTTCGGTGGCACGCTGGCGATCCGGCGCGCCCGCATCGGTGGCGTCACCATCCGGGTCGCGCTGCCGCTGCCGCTGCCGGACACCAAGGACGTGGAGTGGTGATGTTGGCTGCCCAGCCCAACGGATCCGTCCCCGGAGGCGGCACGCCTGCCGAACCCACGCGGTTGGTGCGCATCGTGCTGGTCGACGACCATCACATTCTCCGCCAGGGATTGCGCTCGATCCTTGAGCGCGAGAAGGACATGATCGTGGTCGGGGAGGCATCCACGGTCGCCGAGGCGATAGCAGTCGTGGACGGCACCCGCCCGACCGTCGTGCTGCTCGACCTGAAGCTCTCGCGCGGTTCCGACCGGGAAGGGATCGAGCTATGTGGTCAGCTCAGCGCGCGGTACCCGGAGCTCGGTGTGCTGGTGCTGACCACGTTTCTGGACGGCAAGCTTGTCGTGGAGGCGGTCAACAACGGTGCGCGAGGGTACGTCGTCAAGGACGTCGACACCACCGAACTCGTCCGCTCGATTCGCGCCGTGGCCAACGAGGACGACGCGTTCGACTCGCGTTCGGCCGCGGCGATGGTGCACTCCCTGCGCGACACCCAGCGCACGACGCTGACCGACCGCGAAAACGGCGTGCTCCGGCTGCTCGCGCGCGGCCTGAGCAACCGCGACATCGGCCGGGAACTGTTCATCGCCGACACGACGGTGAAGTTCCACGTGCGCAACATCATGCGCAAGCTCAACGCGGCCTCCCGCGCCGAGGCCGCATATGAGGCTAGGAAGGCCGGCCTCATCTAGCGCTGGTTTGGCACACCAAGGAGCGCTGGCCCAGCCGCAGCATGACCGCCAGGTAGGGACAACCACCGGCTGAGCCGCGACCGCCGCGTGGGCCTGCTCGGCCACGGATCACCGGGCTTCCTGGTGACCCCCATCCTATCCGATCGGTCAGTGCGCGCGGCTCACATGTCGCCGGTCGCCCCGTCCGATCGGGCAGGTACCGCCCTCGCCTGTCGTCCGGTATTCCACCGTCGGAGGAGCGGTATCGGCGTGCGACGCTTCCCAGGTGTGAGCCGGGCCATATAGCTTCGGCCCGTTCCCGGCCGGTGGCGACCGTTCGGTGTGGAGCGCTCCGGAGCCAGGGCAGACAACGAAACGATCGCGTGTGTCGGCACGCAGAAAGGACCGGTGCGCTCATGCAGGTCGAAGAGCTACTCAAGCCGTTCCCGATCAAGGAGTTCCACCCGTTTCCGCGTGCCCTGCTAGGACCAGGGGCGCACGAGATGATCGGTCCTGAGGCGATCAAGCTCGGCTTCACGAGGCCCCTGGTGATGACCAGCGGGCTTCGCGGGTCCGACACGGTCCACAAGATTTTCGAGTCGCTGAAATACCACGGACTGGACCCGGTCCTCTACGACAAGGTCGAATCCAATCCCAAGGACTACAACGTGATGGGCGCCGTCACGATGTACCAGGACAGCAAATGCGACAGCTTCGTCTCGATCGGCGGCGGGTCCTCCCACGACGCCTGCAAGGGCGCCCGCATCTCGGTGGCGCATGACGGCCGCAATATCAACGATTTCGAAGGTTTCAACAAGTCCGAGCAACCGCGCAACCCGCCGCACATCGCGGTGTCCACCACGGCGGGCACCGGCTCGGAAACCTCGTGGGCCTACGTCATCACCGACACGACGACCGACCCGAACAAGCCGCACAAGTACGTCGCGTTCGATGACGCGAGCGTGACCACGCTGGCGATCGACGATCCGGTGCTCTACTACGACCTGCCGATCGCCTTCACCGCACAGTGCGGGTTCGACGTGCTGGCGCACGCCTCCGAGCCCTACACCTCCCGGCTGAACTTCCCGCCTTCGCTGGGCAGCGCGCTCTACGCGGTGAAGCTGACCGCCGAGAACCTGCGCGAGGCGACCTGGAACCCGCAGGACCTACCGGGCCGAGAAGGTATGATGTACGCCCAGTACATCGCCGCGCAGGCGTTCAACTCCGGCGGGCTTGGCATCATCCACTCCATCTCGCACGCCGTGAGCGCGTTCTACGACCTGCACCACGGCCTGAACAACGCGGTGGCGTTGCCGAGGGTGTGGGCGTTCAACATGCCGGTGATGTACAAGCGGTTCGCCGAGATGGCCGAGGTCATGGGAGTCGACACGCAAGGTATGAGCGACGTGCGGGCGGCCGAGGCCGCGCTCGACGCCGCGATCCGGCTGCTGCGCGATGTCGGGATCCCAGAGAAGTTCACCGATGTCAAGCAGGACAGCTACGTGAAAAACCGGTTGGGCCAGGGCCCGACGCAGTTCTACCAGTCGCGCACGGTCGTCAATGGCGACAAGCAGGACGTCGACAACATTACCCACCACGTCCTCGGCGACACCTGCACGCCGGGCAACCCGAAGGAGTGCACGTTCGAGACGGTGCGACCCGTCGTCGAGCACTGCTTCAACGGTGACCTCGACGACCTGCTCAGCTGAACCGATCCGCTCGGGGCGTCCGGCAGCAGGCCGGACGCCCCGCGAGGATGCCGCCCGCATGAAGGGAGCCGTTGTGATCGCCAGGAGCTCGCCGCCGTTCGACTCGATCGATGACGTCGTCACCGCGCTCGGCAAGCAGGGATACATCGCCGACCAGCGGCTGGCAACCACGGTGTTCTTGGTGACGCGCATGGACAAGCCAGTGCTGCTGGAAGGGCCCGCGGGTGTCGGCAAGACGGAGCTGGCGACGACGTTGGCAGCCGCCACCGGCAGGCGCCTGCTGCGGCTGCAGTGCTACGAGGGCCAGGACGAGACCAAGGCGCTCTACGAGTGGGACTACGGCAAGCAGCTGCTCTACACCCAGATGCTGCGGGAGAAGGTCGGCCAGATCATCGCCGACGCCGCCGACCTGCACGAGGCGGTGGAACGGATCGGAGCGCAGGAGAGCGTGTTCTTCTCCGAACGTTTCCTGGCGCCCCGGCCGCTGCTGGAAGCGATCCGCTCCGATGAGCCGACCGTGCTGCTGGTGGACGAGGTGGACCGCGCGGACGAAGCGCTGGAGGCGGTCCTGCTGGAGATGCTCGGCGAGTTCCAGGTCTCGGTGCCCGAGATCGGCACGTTTACCGCGAAGTACCCGCCCTATGTCGTGCTCACCTCCAACAACACCCGCGACCTCGCGGCCGCCCTCAAGCGCCGGTGCCTGCACCTGTTCCTCGACTACCCGTCCGCCGAGCGGGAACTGCAGATCGTGCGGTCGAAACGCACCGGCCTGGCCGACGCGCTGGCCGCCCAGCTGATCGATGTGGTGCGGGGACTGCGCGAGCTGGAGCTGCGCAAGGCGCCGAGCATATCGGAGACGATCGACTGGGCGCGCACGCTCGCCGTCCTTGGCGTGGACGAACTGTCCGCGGGCGTGCTCTCCGACACCGTGTCCGTGGTGGTCAAGTACGACAAGGACGTGGACAAGGCGCTCGCGGCGTTGCCGCGCCTGGTTGACCCGAACGCGACCGTGCCGGACTCGCTGCACAACGGCCACGGGCACGGCCACGGGCATGGCCACAGCCACAGCTACGAGGCGGAGTCGGAGTTCGACGGCAGGCAGGTGCGTGCGGAGAAGGAGGTCCCCGGGCGGTTCGACGAGGGCTACTACGGCACCCCGAGCCCGCGCACGACGGGGCCACCGCCCCGTCCACAGGTCAGCGCGGGCCAGGGCAGTCGCTCCTTCGGACGGCGTCGGGCACTGTAGGGCGGTCGACATGGAAGCAGCCATTCACCGTTTCGTACGCCTCCTGCGGCTCTACGGGCTGCGGATCTCGGTCTCGGAGGCGCTCGACGCGATGCGCTGTGCGAGCCAGCCTGGCCTGCTCGTCGACCGGGAGACGCTGCGGCCAGCGCTGCGTGCCGCACTGGTGAAGGACCGGCGCGACAACGCATCGTTCGAGGAGGTCTTCGACGCCTTCTTCGCGTTGGTGAAGGTCGGCCCCGCTGAGCAGGGCGACGAGCACTCGCACGCCCATGCCGCGCTGGACGACACCGGCGCGCTCGAGTCCTACACGCTCTCCGACGCACCGAGCCAGACGCCGCAGCAGGGCCACGAGCACGGCAGACCCGCCGACATCCGCGACTACTTCGATCCCGACGACCTCGCGCAGCAGTACAACCTGCACCAGGAGGCGAACAAGCTCGATATGACCTCGCTGACCGACGAGATCGTCTTCTCCAAGGACAACGAGGTCGTCGGAGGCGAGGCGAACCGGGTGCAGCTGGAGACCGATCGGCTGCACGGCGCAGGCGTCCCGGGGATGCTGTCGCGGGCGACCGGCACGAAGGTCGACGCCGACCTCAGCATCACCGAGCAGGAGGCGCTACTTGGCTGGCTTGACTCCGTCGAGGAGGACCTCGGTGACGAGGACGACGCGAATGCGCTGCGCAGGCGGCTCTCCGGGGTGCTGGCCGACCTGCCGCGGGCGCTGAAGCATCACCTTGAGGCGTTGCTGGAACTGGAACGACGGGCAGTGGAGTCGCGGGAGCGCCGCGTCGCCATGGTCGACGCGGTCGGGGAGGCCGAGCGCGTCGAGCTTGAGCAGTCGCTGCGCAGGCTCGCTCGCACGCTGCACGGGGCGCTGACCCACCGCAGCAGGTCCGCCGCGCGGGGACGGATCGACCCGGGGCGCACGATGCGCCGCAACATGCGTTACGACGGCATCCCCTTCACCCCGGTGACGGTGCGGCGCGGCGAGGACAAGCCCCGGCTGGTCGTGCTCGCCGACGTGAGCCTTTCCGTGCGGGCCACGGCCCGGTTCACGCTGCACGTGGTGCATGGCCTGCAGGACATGTTCGCGCAGGTGCGATCGTTCGCTTTCGTCGCCGAGGTCGCCGAGCTCACCGAGCTGTTCCACGAGCATCCCGCGGAGCACGCGCTAGGCCTGGTGTTCGGCGGCGACGTGCTCGACGTCGACGCGAACTCCGACTACGGCGCGGCGCTGGGTCAGTTCGTCGCCGAGCACACCGGCGCGGTTACCAGGCGCACCACGGTGCTGGTGCTCGGCGATGGCCGCGGCAACGGCAACGATCCGAACCTGACGGCGTTCGCCGAGATCGCGCGGCAGGCGAGAGAGACGATCTGGCTGACCCCGGAACCGCGCTACTCCTGGGGGCTCGGCCGTTGCGATCTGCCCGCCTACGCCGAGTACTGCGACCGGGTCAGGGTGGTGCGGGACCTCTCAGGGCTGGAACGGGCGACCCACCACATGGCGGGGGAAGTGATCGGGCGATGACACGAGCCGACTCGCTGCCCGCCGGTACGGTCGTGATCGATCCACTTGCCCCGGTGGAGCCGGGCAGCTACCGCGACCAGCTGGTGGACGTGATCTGCGAGGACTTGGTTGCCAGGCCTTTCGAGGCTGCGACGCCGATCGCGGAGACCCGGCATTTCTGCCTGTACCGCCGAGGGCGGCGGGTGCAGGTGAGCCACTGGCTGCGCCCCGAACAGCTCGACAACGACATCGCAGGCATGCTCGCGACCGAGCTGTTCGACCCGGGGTGGCTGAGTGGGAACGGCATCTTCGAGAGGGTGCTCACCGGGGTGGTGCGCTCCGCAGTGACCGAGCCGGTGCAAGCCTGGGAGACGTTCTACGCGAACACGATGGCGCGGATGCGGGAGGAGTGGTCCGGACGCGGCCATGGCGCGGCGCACTCCACGATCGCGGGCATCGCGCCCGTCTACGCGCGGGCGCTGCGCTTCGTCCCGCCGGGCCGGGTGCTCGACATGGGGTCCTGCTTCGGGTTCTTCTCCCTGCTGCTAGCCGAGCGCCGCCGGAACACGGTCACCGCCTCGGACATCTCGGCAGGGAGCATGCGACTACTCGGCACGATCGCCGACGCTTGGCGGCTTCCGCTCACCACGACGGTGTGCGACGCCGCGTGTGTCCCGCTGCCAGACCGGGCCGTCGACACAGTGACGGTGCTGCACCTGCTCGAGCATCTCGACCCGGTTCACGGCCTGGCGGTCGTGCGTGAGGCGTTGCGGCTCGCCTGCAGGCGCGTCGTGATCGCCGTACCGTATGAGGACGAGCCTAACGCGATCTACGGCCACGTGCGCCGTTTCGATGCCGCGATGCTCACCGAGATCGGGATGGGCAGCGGGCGCAGGTTCGGCGTCTCCGAACATCACGGGGGCTGGCTGGTAGCGAGCACGTCGTGAGCGTGAGCGGGGCAGTCTCATCACAGAAAGGAGTCAACAAATGGATAGGTACGTCATCGAAAGGTCCCTCCCCGGTGCCGGGTCGATGAGCCGGCAAGAGTTGCAGGACATCTCGCGAAAGTCGAACCAGGTGCTCGACGAGCTCGGCGAGCAGGTGAAGTGGGTAGAAAGCTACGTCACCGACGACAAGCTCTACTGCGTCTACGACGCGGCTGACCCTGACCTCATCACCGAGCACGCGCGCCGCGGCGGGTTCCCTTGTGACCGCGTGTCACAGGTACATTCAACGATCTCACCGGATACCGGAAGGTAGTCAACGGCAGGAGGCAGCACGATGTCTGACACCGAAACCACGGGCGCGCACGAAAAGATGGACCGTCCGGATGCCGAACAGGCCGGTCCGATCGAGGTTCATGTCGGCGGCGGGGGCGACCCGCTGGTATTCGGCCTGCCGGTGTTCGTCTCCGGCTCGCTGGTACTCGGGTTCGCGCTGATCGGGCTGGTATCGATACCGGACTCGCTGGGATCGGTCCTGCCGGAGACCACGTTCGCCACCGGCCTTGGTGAGTTCGTGACGGCGCTGTGGGCGATCGTACTTGGGCAGACGATCGTCGCGGCGATCTTCGGATTGTTCGCCGCGTTCTGGTTCAGCCTGTTCGCGATGTTGATGGGCATCTTCCACAAGTGGTACGCGATTCCGACGTCGCAGGTAACCGCCACGGAGGAGATGTTCTTCCTGGCGTGGCTGATCATCTTCGTGTTCCTGACGCTGGCGATACTCCGGTTACCGATCAGCTACGTCCTGATCATGATATTCGTCGACATCGCGGTGCTGTTCGTGTTGCTGGCGATCGAACTCAGCCAGCCGACGCTGTTCATCGTGGGCGGTGCGGGAATACTGGCGTTCTGCGCGGTGGGGTTGTATGCGTTCCTGAACCTCGCGTGGGTCGCCACCGGCGCGAAACGTGCCTGGCCCCCGCTGGGGCCCGCGCCGGTGAAGTAGTTGCGCCGAAGGTGCCGGGACATCGCGGGGGTGCCCCGGCACCGGCACCGCAGGATCGGCTCAGCCCGCGCCGGCAACTCCAGCACCGTTCGCCGCTCGCCAGCCGCGACCACGGCAACCGACGAGGATGATCCCGTGCGAAGCAGGTCGGCCGTCCATGCCGCCGCCGCAACGGCATTGCGCAGCGATGCCCGGATCACCCGTCGCGACCCGCCAACCAGCGACTGCGCGATCGTCGAGCCGTGAGGCGATGGCAGCACCAGCCGCCCGACGTCACCAGCAGCGCGGACCGTCCGCGGCGGCAAGCTCACCGCGGGCGGGGCAGCCTGTGAACGACAGCACGTCAACCACCGCTACGACCGAAGTAGCGTCCGCGATTCCGGTGACCGAGTAACAAGCTTCGCGCGAGATGGGATACTGTATGGAGTAAGGTGATCGCTGAGAAGGGACGGTTCGCCGTGGGTAAGTCGGAGCTGCTGGGGAATGAGGCCCGACTGGCGCAGGCCATTGTCGCGGCGGCGCCCGAGGCGATTGTCGTGGCGAACGTAGAGGGCCTCATCGTGGCGTGGAATCGTGGCGCGGAGACGATGTTCGGCTACCCGGCCGCAGACGTGCTTGGTGCCAGTCTCGACGTGATCATCCCCGAGAAGTTGCGGGCCCGGCACTGGGCAGGTTGGGAGAAGGTCGTAGCCACTGGCGTCACTCGTTATGGCGACGACCAGCTCCTGGCGGTACCCGCGACGCACCGCGACGGTCGGCGATTGTCGCTGGAATTCAGCATCGCGTTGCTTCGAGATGAGACCGGTGCGCCGGTCGCGTTCAGCGCGGTGATGCGTGAGGTCAGCGAGCGGCGTCGGACGGAGCAGGCACTGCGCCGCCGTCTGGCGGAGCTCGAATCGCGAGACCAGCAACCGCTGGTATAGCTGGCGGCCCGATCGACGGACCAGGCGATGGGATCCATCTAAAGACGAATTCCGCCGCGAAAGCTGGCCTTCTTGGCTGTGCCAGGTTGACAGTGAGTGGCGATGAGCGGTCGGCCGGTAAGGTCGGAAGGTCCGGGAACGCGAGTTGGAAGGCCTTGAGCCATGGTGGAGAAGAACACTCAGGCGCCACCGGGGACTCAGGCGATCGGCCGGGCACTGTCGGTGCTGAAGTTGTTGGCTGAGCGGGGGCGCGAGCTGAGTGCTTCGGGTATCGCCAGTGAGCTAGCGTTGTCGCCAGGGACGAGCAATCGTGTTGTGCGTGCCTTGATGGCCGAAGGTCTGGTCGCGCACAACCGCAGGAACGACAGCTACTACCTTGGCACCGGCACGATCCTGCTTGGGCAGGCGGCGCAGCGCGGTTTCGGGCTGGACAAGGCGTTGCCGATCCTGGAACAGCTGAATGCCGAGACCAATGAATCGGTCAACCTTGTGGTTCGGGAGCGGGACGAGTCGGTGGTCATGCTGCGTGTGCAGTCCACGCTGCCGCTGCGTTTCGAGCAACACTCCGGTGCCCGCTTTCCGCTGTACACCACGGCATCGGGGAAGGCGATCCTCGCGTTCTCTTCGGACGCGGACGCCTACATCGCGCGATTGCCGCGCAAGCTGTCGCAGTTGACTGAGCAGACGCTGAGCAGCCCCGACCAGTTGGTAGCGCAGATCAGACAGGTCAGGGAACGCGGGTACAGTATCGACAAGGAAGAGAATGTCGCTGGGGTGCGCTGTGTGGGCGCGGCGGTGAATGATTCCGACGGCCACGCCCAGGCGGCTCTCGTCATTCAGGTACCGGCGGTGCGCATGCCGCCGCAGCGAGTACGGGAACTCGGCAAGCGCGTCATGACCGCCGCGAAGGAAGTCGGCCAGCTTGTGCCGGTGGATCGGATCATGTCACGGTGAGCTGGCGGCGGCCGATGTTCGGCAAGCGCGCGGGCGGTCACCGAAATGCACGTATTTGACTCCTCTTGCCATGCAGAGAAGTCAGCACCTCAACCCGACGGCGGCTCCGGTCGCACGCTTGCGGCACTGGACGGCCGTCGCCCCAGCTGCTGGGCGCTCACCCGCGCCGCTGGCGACTGACTCTCGATTGACTCTTCCCAAAACGCCTTACACACTCTACCCTCATCCCCACATAGTGGTGGCACTGACCACATAGTGTCAATGGAAGAGGTGCTGGATGCACTTGGAGTTCCGTCCTAATGAGAGCGTGTTCACCTGGGCAGCCCCACCGTTGAAGTTCGGTGCGGGTGCACTTGATGAGATCGGCGCGGAAGCGGCGGCGACCGGCGCGACCTCCTGCCTGATCCTCACCGACCCGGGCGTCAGGGAAACCGGCCTGCCCGATCGCGTCCACGAGAACGTGCTCGCTGCGGGACTCAAAGCCGAGGTCTTCGACGGTGTAGGGGTGGAACCCACCGACGAGAGCATCCAGGACGCCGTTGCCTGGGCCCGGGCGCAGGAGTGGGACTGCTTCATCGCGGTCGGTGGCGGCTCGGCGATAGACACCGCGAAGGCGGTCAACCTGCTCACCACCCATCCTGGTGAACTGCTCGATTTCGTCACCCCACCGATCGGCGCGGGCAAGGCCCCATGGCTGCCGGTCAAGCCACTGATCGCCGTGCCGACCACCGCGGGTACCGGGTCGGAATCGACCACGATTTGCGTTGTCGACCTTTTGGGCTTGCACTTGAAAGCCGGGATCAGTCACCCTCGGCTGCGGCCGGCGCTGGCGGTGGTCGACCCGCTTACCATGCTCTCGTTGCCTGCCGAGGTGACCGCGGCCAGCGGCATGGATGTCCTCTCGCACGCGCTGGAGAGCTACACCAGCGTCCGCTTCGACGCCAAGGCCGCGAGCGAAGACCCGATGCGCCGACCCGCGTTCTGTGGTTCCAACCCCATCAGCGACGTCTGGTGTGAGACGGCGCTGCGGCTTGTGGGAGCCAACCTCCGTCGTGCGGTGATGAACGGCAGGGACCTCGTCGCACGTACCCAGATGGCGTTGGCCTCGACGTCAGCCGGTACCGGGTTCGGCAACGCCGGAACGCATCTGCCGCACGCGAACGCCTACCCGATCGCAGGCGCCGTCACCGACTACCGGGCGGCGGGGTACCCACCGATGCCGATGGTGCCGCACGGTCAGGCCGTGTCCGCGACCGCGCCCGCGGTGTTCCGCTGGACCTACCCAGCCGATCCCGCACGGCACCTGCGCGCCGCGGAACTGCTGTCGGGGCAGACATTCACGCCAACCGACGGCGCGGATGCGCTGGCCCACGTGCTCGACGAACTGATGAAAGACATCGGCATGCCTGCCGGATTGCGCAGCTTCGGATATGCGGAAAAGGATCTCGACACGCTCGTCGACGGAACGATGCAACAGACCCGGCAAATCGCCATGGTTCCCCGGCCGATGGACCGCGCCGCCGTCGCGGACATCTTCCGCAAGTCCCTGTGACATTTGATCGCGGACATTTGATCGCGCCAGCATCTATTTCGACCGACGGCCCGATGACCGCACCGAAACCGCGATGATGAAGTTCGGAGGAGAGATCATGTCAAGGTCAGACGTGGAACATTCTGGAAACCCACCGGTCTCGGTTCGCAAAGTCGCGTTCGCAGCGTCGATCGGAGCCACCATCGAGTGGTACGATTTCTTCCTGTACGGTACTGCTTCGGCCCTCGTGTTCAATAAGTTGTTTTTCACCAATCTACCGTCAACCGTCGGCACGATAGTGGCGCTGGCGACGTTCGCGGTAGGTTATCTGGCTCGGCCGGTCGGGGCGGTCATATTCGGTCACTTCGGTGACAGGATCGGCCGAAAGAAGATGCTGATTCTCACGTTGTTGATTATGGGTGTGGGAACCTTCTGCATCGGCCTGCTCCCGACTTATGGCACCATCGGCATCTGGGCGCCAATACTGCTGGTAGTGATGAGAATCCTGCAGGGTATTGGCGTCGGCGGTGAGTATGGTGGCGCGGTGCTGATGTCCGTCGAATACGCGCCGGCGGGCAAGCGGGGGTTCTACGGCAGTTGGCCCCAGGTCGGCGTGCCTGCCGGCCTGCTGCTAGCCTCCGGAGCTTTCAGCCTGCTCACGTTGTTGCCGGCGGGCGCGTTCCTCAGCTACGGCTGGCGAATCGCGTTCATGGCGACGGTCGTGCTCGCGGCGATCGGGCTCTATGTGCGGCTACAGGTTCTGGAGACACCGGCCTTCGCGAAGGTGCAGCAAGCGCATGCCGAGACCAGGGTGCCGTTCATGGAACTGCTCAGGACACAACCCAAACAGCTACTGCAGGGCATGGGAACACGCTGGATCGAAGGCCTCACCTTCAACGCGTATGCGGTTGTGGCCGTATCGTTTGCGACGACACGCATCGGCGTTTCAAAATCCACGATACTTAACGGTGTTGTCATCGGCGCCGCAATCGGCGTTGTCCTGACTCCGCTCTACGGGAAGTTGTCAGACCGGTTCGGCCGCAAGCGGGTATATGGCGCAGGTGTGATATGTATCGCGCTATTCACCTACCCCTCATATGCGTTGATGATGACCGGATCGACGGTGCTGATCTGGATCAGTATCGCACTTGGTCTCGGTGTCATATACTCGGCCATTTATGGTCCGCTGGCGGCATACTGGGCGGAACTGTTCGATACGCGCGTGCGATATACGGGCGTCGGTTCCGTCTATCAGTTCTCCGGGATCTATGCCAGTGGCTTGACGCCGCTGATCGGCGTGGCGTTGATCGATCTCGGCGGTGGCAGGCCGTGGCTGTTCGCGGCGTACCTGGTGGTCGTCGCGGTAATCAGCCTGGTCGTGGTGGCATTCATGCCGGAGACCTACCGGAGGGAGATCGCGCCGTCCGTGCGCGACGGTGCGCAGGACGTACGGCCTGCCGGGGCGCGGCCATGATGTGCGGGCACCGCTTCAGCACAGGCGGAGATCCTGATAGCGGGCCACAGTGGGCTCGATCGTGCCGCCGTCCGCTCCTCGCCGATCATCCAACCCGAGGTACGGCACGATCGGCGATCACCGGGACGGCTTCCCGTTGGCGCGGTAACGCTGCTCGGGGCGGCCCTGCCCGCCATAGCGGAGTCGCAACTCGATGGCGCCCTGCTGTGCTAGGTAGGAGAGGTACCGCTGTGCTGTGGGGCGGCTGATGCCGACGGTCTCGGCGACCTGACTGGCGGAGACATCGTCGACTGCCTGTCCGACGGCCTCCCGAACCAGGGCAAGCGTTGGTGCCGAGTGCCGTTTGGGTAGTGGCTGGGGCACTCCTGCGGGTACCCGCAGGAGTGAGTAGAGTTCGTCGACGTCGCCCTGGTCGGCCTCGCGCATCGAGGCAAGCCGCTGTGTCACGTTGTGGTAGGCGGTGAGCCGTTCTCGCAGCGTGTCGAAACCGAATGGTTTGACAAGGTAGTGCAGGGCGCCGAGACGCAAAGCGTCTCGCACACTCGCGACGTCTCGTGCGGCCGTGATCACTATGAAATCCGGGCAGCCCGCCGCGGAACCAGCGAGTTCGCGGATGAGGGCAAGGCCGTGCCCGTCCGGCAGGTACAGATCCAGCAGCACCAGCGCGGGCTTCAGGCTCGCGATCGCCCGCGTGGCCTCGGCAGCGGTACGCGCCTGGCCGACTGCCGTAAAGCCGGGAACCCTTGCGACATAGGCCGCGTGAATGCCTGCGACGCGATAGTCATCGTCGACGACCAGGGTGCGGATCAAGACACGACCTCCGATACCGGAGCGATGAGCATGTCAGGGAGGCTGACCGTGAACACCGGGCCTGATCCCTCAGTGACGTCAATTCGCCCGCCGAGCCGGTGTACCACCCGGTGGACCAGTGCGAGGCCGAGGCCCCTGCCGCTGCCACGAAGGGAATCCTTCGTAGTGAAGCCTTCGCGGAAGATGGCACCGCTCGCTCCTGGTGGAATTCCCGGCCCGGTGTCGCTGACCCGGATCCGCAGCGACGGACCTGACGCCCACAGTCGCACCGTCACGTGGGCAGGGGACGGCCCGGCGGAGGCGGCGTCGAGTGCGTTGTCGATCAGGTTGCCGAGGATCGTGACCACAGCGTGGGCGTCCACCAGCGCAGTCGGTACCCGCGTGTCGTCGGTGAGCAGCATGGTAACCGCTCGTTCGGCCGCGACGGTGCCCTTTGCCACGACAAGCGCGGCAACGATGGGGTTGCCGATGCGCGCGTTGACAGACTCGGCGAACTCTCGGGCGGCTCCGGTAGTCTCCGTGAGATAGTCCAATGCTTCCGCGGTGTGCCCGAGTTCGAGCAGGCCTACGACGGTGTGCATCCGGTTGGAGAACTCGTGCTGCTGCGCGCGCAGCGCATCCGTCAGCCCTCGCGTGCTGACCAACTCTTGGGAGAGGTCCTCCACCTCGGTGCGATCCCGCAAGGTGACGACGGAGCCGAGCGTACGCCCGGAGAGCGTGACGTCCATCCGGTTCACCAGCAGGCAATGCTCTTCGGTGAGCACGATCTGATCGTGGCCCTCCGACACACCTGAGAGCACGTCCCGCAGCCTGCCCGCGGGCAGTAGCTCGGGCAGCGTTTCGCCGATCGCGCTTGCGCGCATGCCGATCAGCCTGCGTGCCTCGTCATTGATGAGTGTGACGCGGCCATCCGGATCGAACGTGATGGCACCTTCGCGCACGCCGTGCAGCATCGCCTCACGCTCCTGCAGCAGCGAGGCGATCTCGTGCAGCTCCAAACCGAACGTGGTCCTCTTCAGCCTCTTGGCCAGCAACAGTGACGCCGACGCACCGAATGCGAGTGCGAGCGCGGTGTAGAGCGCTATGGCGGGAACCTCCTGCCATAGCGCGCTGCTGACCTGCTGCTCGGGGATGCCCGCTGAGACCTCGCCGACGACAGTCCCATCGGGGCCGAAGACCGGGGCCCGCCCGTTGGCAGAAGGCCCAAGACTGCCCTGGTCGACCCTGACATGTGACTGCCCGTCCAGCGCCACCACCGGTTCGCTGACCTTGTGCCCGATCTGCCAATGATTCGGGTGGGAGAGCCGGAAGCCCTGCCGATTGATCACCACGACGTAGCTGGCCTGGCTGCTGCGCATGACCTGGGAGGCGAGCTGGTTGACCGTGCCGTGCGGGTCGCGCCCGCCAGCCGCCAGCGCTCGCCGGATACCGGGCATCCCGGCGACCGATTGCGCGACCGCGAGTGCGCGCTGCTCGTACTGCCGGTCGAGCTGGTGGCGAGTGCCCAAGGCGTAGAGCAGGAACCCGATGACCATGGTGATGATCAGGATCGTGAGCTGGCTAACCAGTATTCGGGTGGAAAGCTTCGCGCTGCGCATCACATGGCGCTCCGACCCCTCGTTGGTAGTGGCACGAACAGTGTGCACCACCATCATTCGGCTACGGGAGCCCTCGCCGGGCACAGAAGGCTCACAACCCACAGCTATGTGCGTTATTGCCGCAAGCTGCACAACGGTCGCCTATCGGTATGCGCGTTTCCTATCGTGCTGCACACCACATCACCCGACACTGCGAGGCTCAGCGATGACTGACACCCGGCATACCACCGGAACCCCCGCGTCCGAGGGCTCCGGCGCGATCGAGCTGCGCGCGGTCACCAAACGCTTCCGCACGCCGGACGGCGGAATCTACACCGCGTTAGAGAACCTTGACCTCTTCGTCGAGCCCGGTGAGTTCTGTGCGGTTGTCGGGCCGACCGGCTGCGGCAAGTCCACCACCCTGACGCTGATCTCCGGGCTCGAACCCGCCACCGAGGGCGACGTACGGGTTGACGAAAGGCCGGTGACGGGCGTCGCGCCCGGGACCGGGTTCGTTTTCCAGACCGACGCGGTACTGCCGTGGAAGAGCGTGCTGGCGAATGTGGCCGCCGGCCCGCTCTTCCGTGGCGTATCGAAGAAGGATGCACATGAGCGTGCCAGGGACTGGCTGCGGCGGGTGGGCCTGACTGGGTTCGAGGATCGCTATCCGCACCAGCTCTCCGGTGGTATGCGCAAGCGGGTCGCACTGGCGCAGAGCCTGATCAACGAACCGCGGATCCTGCTGATGGACGAGCCCTTCAGCGCGCTCGACGTCCAGACCAGGTCAATCATGGCCGACGAGTTGCTCGGTCTGTGGGACCTGACCCTGCCCTCGGTCGTCTTCGTCACCCATGATCTTGAGGAGGCCATCGCGCTTGCCGACAAGGTCGTGGTGATGACCGCGGGCCCGGCAACCGTGAAGGCGGTGTTCTCCGTCGACCTGCCCCGCCCGCGCACCGTGCAGGAAATCCGTTTCGATTCCCGCTTTGTGGAGCTCTACCAGCAGATCTGGAACTCGTTGCGCGATGAGGTCCAGCTCGCATACGCCCGCCAGACCTCACAGACGCAGCCGGCATGAACGCCAGCATCGACAGGAGAGAGCCGATGTCCCTAGCCCCCGGCACCAACACGTCGGTTGCCGCGCAGGCACCACCGGTGCCCGCCCGCAAGCCGAGGAAAAGCGGCCACCGTGTTGTCGTCAACCTGCTCAGGTCGGCCGTGGCGGTGTTCGTCATCGGCGGCTGGGAGTTGTTCGCCCAACTGCGTATCGTCGACCCGTTCTTTTTCGGACAGCCGAGCCAGATTGTCGCCCAAGTGGTCGACTGGATTCGCAACGGTACCTCCGCGGGCTCGCTCTGGGTCCAGATCGGGGTCACTCTGGAGGAAGCGGTGCTCGGATTCCTCATCGGTGTCGTGCTGGGCGTCGTGCTCGGTATCGCGTTGGGGCGGGTACGCATGCTCTCGCAGGTATTCGGACCGTATATCAAGATCATGAATTCGATCCCTCGGATCGTGCTCGGTTCCATCTTCATCGTGTGGCTCGGGCTGGGCCTGAGCTCCAAGGTCCTGCTCGCGGTCGTGCTGGTGTTCTTCGCGGTGTTCTTCAATGCCTTCCAGGGCTCCCGCGAGGTCGATAGGAACCTGATCGCGAACGCGCGCATACTTGGCGCCTCACCCGGCCAGATCACGCGCCAGGTCGTACTACCCTCCGCGGTCACCTGGATCGTCGCGAGCATGCACGTCAGCTTCGGTTTCGCGTTGATCGGTGCCATCGTTGGCGAGTTCCTCGGAGCCGAGCGGGGCCTCGGTCTGCTGATCAAGACGGCCCAGGGCACGTTCAACCCCAACGGCGTTTTCGCCGCCATGCTGATCATGGCGATCGTCGCGCTTGCCGCCGAGGCCCTGATCACCCTGCTGGAAAAGAAACTGCTGGCATGGCGTCCACCAGCACTATCCGGTGATGCCGCCGGCCTCTGAGTGCCGCTGGCAATTGAGTCCGTCCCCGTCGAATAAGGAGAATCACCATGTATCGAAAAATGCTCGCGCTCGGCGCGGGTTTGGCACTCGCCGCGACTGTCGCCGCGTGCGGTGGTTCGTCAGGGGGGAGCGGCACCGGAGCCAGCGGCGACCCGACGGTGAAGATCATGGTCGGTGGTCTCGACAAGCAGATCTACCTGCCTGCCATGCTGGCCAAGCAGCTCGGCTATTACACCCAACAGGGCCTCAACGTGCAGCTCTCCGACGAGCCCGCGGGTGTGAATGCCGAGACCGCGATGGTGGCCGGGCAGGTCGACGGCGTAGTCGGCTTCTACGACCACAACCTCGACCTGCAGGGTAAGGGTAAGTCGACGGAGTCCATCGTCCAGATGCTGCAGGTACCGGGTGAGGTGGAACTGTGCCGCAGCGACCTGGCGAATCAGATCACATCGCCTGCGGACTGGAAGGGGCGGAAGCTGGGCATCACCGACCTGGGATCCTCCACGGATTTCCTGACCAAGTATCTCGCGGTGCGCAACCACGTGTCGCCGAAGGACATTCACGAACTCGGTGTTCAAGCCGGTAACACCTTCATCGCCGCTATGCAGCACAAGAGCATCGACTGCGGTATGACCACAGAGCCGACCGTCTCGACGCTCGTGGACTCAGGGCAGGCGAAGATCCTGCTCGATATGCGGACCGCGGCCGGTGCCCGCAAGGCGCTCGGCGGCGTATACCCGGCTTCCTGCCTTTACATGACCACCGACTACGTCACCAAACACCAGGCGACAGTGCAGAAACTGGCCAACGCCTACGTCGAGACCATGCACTGGATCAACACCCACAGCGCGAAGCAGATTACTGCCAAGATGCCAGCCGACTACTACTCCGGCATCGGCAAGAAGGCCTATGCGCAGGCGCTGCAGGCAGAGAAGGGCATCTACACCACCGACGGCGTCATGCCGAAGGGCGGCCCGGAAACTGTGCGCAACGTCCTCTCCGCCTTCGACCCCAACGTCAAGGGACACAACATCGACCTTGCCAAGACCTACACCACGCGGTTCGCGGTGCAGGCGAACAAAGCACACCAGTAGGACCAGCACCGTGATACCGGGCGGACCAGAATGGTCCGTCCGGTATCACGGCGGAAGCTCACTGTGTCATAACGTGTTCCGTGGCTGGCGCACGCCGCTTGCCGATACCGTTGTCGGCGAGGAAGACACGGTGCTTGTCGCGCTCTGGTTTGTCGATCAGCGATCCGCCGATGGTGATGATCAATGCGACAGCGAGACCGACGAATACCGGTGGCACGCCGCCGAGGTCGTGGCCGGCGAACTTTTCTGCGGATGCGTGACCTGGGTCATCGACGACAGTGGCTTCGCGAGCAGCAGCCCCATCACGACCATGCCGATGACGGTCGGGCTGAGACTCCAGCACGCCTTGTACCCGTTGGTGTATGCGGCCGCGGCGAGCCCAATGGTCGAACCGCCGCCGACAACCTGCGAGACCAGTCCCGCGCAGATCAGATACCAGGGCAACGATTTTCCGGCCAGGAAGAAACCGTGGGAGCTCGCTTTGGAGCGCGTGCCCGCGACGAGGCTGATGACCACGACGATGGCGGCATAGACATCGATGCCGATAAGGAAGGCGGGTTTATGGGGGCCGCTTGTCGCATTGTTGTGCAGTGCAAAATGCAGTGTTGCAGTGGAGGGATGCTGATGGCATGATGTGCTCGGTGTGAATGCCCTGTGGTGCCGGAATCGGAGGCGGAGCGGTGTTCGATGTCGTGCTTCGTGTCGGAGGCATCGCCGAAGTGGTGGTACTCGATCCGGCAACCGTCACCGATGTGGCGGACTACGCCTATCCGCGCAGGCAGGCCAGTGGCGTGGATCATGTGTTGGTCAACGGGGAGTTCGCTTGGCGCGACGGTGCGCTGACGGGTGCCCGGCCAGGCCGGGCATTACGCAGGGGCGAGGAGTCCTGATGCCCGCGACGACGGCACCGGCGCGCAACAACTCGGCATCGCTGCGGCGAGCGCTCGGCATCCTGCTGCATCTTGGCGAGGACGGCGAGCACCCGCGCGGCGTGGCGCTCGCCGAGTTGGCAGGCGCGCTCCAGATGAACAAGAGCACGGTGCTGCGGCTGATAGCGCCGCTGTGTGAGGTGCGATTGGTGGAGCAGGATCCCGACAGCGGGCGGTACCGGTTGGGCTGGCGTACCGCACAGCTTGGCCAGGCATACCTGGAGCGTCTCGATTTGCGTGGCGCCGCGCACGACGTGTTGCGTGGCCTGGTGAGCGATACCGGCGAGACCGCGCACCTGGTGATCGCCGACCTTCCGGAGGTGGTGTACGTGGACAAGGTGGACAGCCCGCTGCCGGTGAGAATGTACTCGCGCATCGGCAGTCGCCAGCCGATGTACTGCACGGGCGTCGGCAAGGCAATGCTCGCACATGCCGCGGACGCCACGGTGCGCCGGATCATCGAGCTGGGGATGCCGCGGCGTACCCCTGACACACGCACCACAGCCACCGCATTGCGCGCGGATCTGGCGGCGATCCGGGAGCGCGGTTACGCCATCGATGATGTCGAGAACGAGCCCGACATCCGTTGTGTGGCCGCCCCGATCTTCGACCATACCGGTGTCGCGGGCTGCGCAGTCAGCATCGCCGGGCCCGCGACAAGGGTAACGGCCGATCGGGTACCCGAATTGGGCGAGTTGGTCACGGTGGCCGCCGCCGAGGTCTCCCGCAGGTTGGGGGCTCGCCGGTGAGTATCCAAGTCGCCGAGGCAGTGAATGAGTTGCGGGAACGCGCGATTCCGTGCAGCGCCAAAGGATTCGGCCCGCTCTTCGCGCGGGGATCGGTCAGCGCCGCCGTGCTCGGCGCCCGGCGGCCATGCCTGCACGAGGCGGGGTTCAGCTACCCGCTGCTCACCCTGCGGGAGCCCGCGCTAGCCCACAATATCGAGGCTATGGTCGCGTACTGCGCCGAGGCCGGGGTCGAGCTCTCTCCGCACGGTAAGACGATGATGGCGCCGCAGCTGGCCGCCAGGCAGCTCGCCGCCGGTGCCTGGGGGATCACCACCGCGAGCATCGGGCAGCTGCAGACGTACCGCGGTTTCGGGATATCGCGGCTGTTGCTAGCCAACGAACTCGTTGATGCCGAGGGTATCGCGTGGCTGGCGGCTGAGCTGGCCGGCGATCCGGCTTTTGAGGCGTACTGCTACGTCGACAGTGGTGATGGGGTGGCGATCCTCGACGAGGTGCTTCGGACCCATCCAGCAGGCCGTCAGCTGGGCGTGCTGATCGAGCTTGGGCATGACGGCGGCCGGACCGGAGCCCGCGGCGGCGCACAGGCGATGGCGTCGCGCGGGCGGTGGCGGCAACATCGACGCTGCGGGTGGCAGGCGTCGCCGGGTACGAGGGCGGGCTCGGTCGCCATGCGGATTCGTCCACATTGGACGCGGTTGCCGGTTACTGCGGTGCGCTGCGCAAGCTCGCGGGAATTCTGCACGAGAACGGTATCGGCGCTGGCGAGCAGATCATCTCGGCGGGGGGAAGCGCGTTCTTCGACGTTGCGGTGCGCGAGCTCAGCACCGGCTGGGCACCGGATTTCCGGCCGACCGTGGTGCTTCGCAGCGGCGCGTACCTCACCCACGACGACGGTTTCTATGCCGGTATCTCACCCATCGCCCGCAACGCCGCGGGTGCGCTCTCGTTGCAGCCCGCCCTGCGATTGTGGGCACAGGTGCTGTCCCGGCCGGAACCCGAGCTGGCGCTGCTGGCCGCGGGGCGCCGGGACGTCTCCTTCGACGAGGGCCTGCCGGTGCCGGTGCGAATCCGCCGCCGGGACGGCAGCTCGGCAACCGCGGCGGACATGGCGGTGACCGCGCTCAATGACCAGCACGCCTATCTGCGGGTGCCTGCCGATCGCGGGCTCGCCCCCGGTGACCTCGTGTGCCTGGGTATTTCCCATCCCTGCACCACGTTCGACAAGTGGCGGGTGATCCCGCTCGTGGACGGCGAGGACCGCGTGATCGATGCCGTCCACACCTTCTTCTGACAAGGACCCCGATGAGCCTGCGACAAGGAATCCGATGAGCACTGTGCTGCCCCGATCCGAACCGTCGTCCCAACTGCTCGACACCGGCGCTATCGCCATCCTGCGGGCCTCGACCGACCGCCACGTGCTCCCTGCGGCGATGGCGCTCGCCGAGGCCGGCATCGCTTGCCTGGAAATCACCCTGACCGTGCCCGGTGCCGTGCGGACGCTGCGGGCGCTGGTCGACGAGTTGGCACCCCAGGTCGCGGTCGGCGCGGGCACCGTCACCACCGCGGCCGAGGCTGAGGAAGCGGTGGCCGCAGGGGCGAGCTTCCTGGTGTCCCCGGCGTTGTGCCCCGAGGTGGTGGCGTGCGCCCGCGAGCGGGCCCTCGGCTGCTACCCGGGGGCGTGGACGCCCACCGAGGTGCTGGCGGCGTGGCGCTCCGGGGCCACCGCGGTGAAACTCTTCCCGGCAGCCACCGGTGGGGCGGCCTACCTGCGGCGGCTGCGTGACCCACTGCCCGATATCCCCATCGTGCCCACAGGAGGAATAGGCATCGAGCAGGTCGGTGATTACCTGCGCGCGGGTGCGCTCGCCGTCGGAATGGGTGCGCCGTTGCTGGGGGACGCGCTGGATGGTGGCGACCTGGGTGGGTTGCGCGCGCGCGCCCGGCGGGTCCTCGACGCAGTCGCGGCGGCACGGAGCGTCGGATGACCGGCGGCCTGGTGACCTTAGGCGAGACGATGGGGCTGCTCACCCCCTGCGATTCCGGTCCGCTGCACCACGTCTCGGCACTGCGGCTGGGTATCGCGGGCTCGGAGTCGAATGTCGCTATCGGGGTGTGCAGGCTCGGTGCCGAGGCGAGTTGGATCGGGCGGGTGGGGCAGGACGAGGTCGGTGATCTGGTGATCCGCGAACTTCGGGCGGAGAACGTGACCGTGCTCGCCGCCAGGGACGCCGCGCCCACTGGGCTGATGCTGAAAACCCGGCGTACCGCCGACATCACGCGCGTGCGCTACTACCGGGCGGCGAGTGCGGGCTCGCGGCTCGCCCCGTCAGACGTCGACGAGGACGCCATCGGCGCGGCAGCGGTGCTGCACGTCACCGGCATTACCCCGGCGCTGGGAGACGGCCCCGCCGCCGCGGTGGCCGCTGCCGTGGAGATCGCCCGTGGCCGCGGCGTCACCGTCTCGCTCGACTTGAACTACCGCGCCGCACTCTGGGACTCCGCCGTCGCGGCAAGCGCCCTGCGGGATCTGGTCAAACGTGCCGATATCGTGTTCGCGAGCGAGCACGAGGCTGCGCTGATCACCGGGGCAGGTGAACCGCAGGACATGGCGAGCGGGCTCGCCGGGCTTGGCCCACCGCAGGTGATCATCAAGCGCGGCCACCGCGGCTGCGTCGCGTTGATCGACGGGGTCGCGCATCGGCAGGTCGCGGTGCCGGTGCATGCCGTCGATCCGGTCGGCGCTGGGGATGCCTTCGTCGCGGGCTTCCTCGCTGAGCTGCTTGCGGGCAGACCACCCGCTTCCCGGCTGGCCACGGCTGCCACCACCGGCGCGTTCGCCGTCACCGTCGTAGGCGACTGGGAGGGGCTACCCCGCCGAGACGAACTCGCCATGCTCGATGCGCCGGACGATGTCGTCCGCTGAAACCCGGCAACGCAGGAGGAAGAAAATGTCTCAAATTCAGGTTACTAAGGAGCTTAAAAGTAGGTCGACGCCGATCATGGCTCTACCAGCGGTGTTGACTTACTTTTGGTCGGATTAGTATCTACCGGCAC
>JBOHEL010000010.1:0-26912 GCA_050700995.1 Sciscionella sp.
CTTGCCGCGTTCGGCGACGGCGCGGGTCAGGAACCCCGCCAAAAGCGGGATGCCGAGGAAGATCAGCACCGAGACCGCGAGCAGCCCGATCGAGACGTTCAGTCCCGCAATGGGGAGTCCAAGCCAACCTGGCAGCACCCGCAGGTAGAAGAACCCGAGCAGCGAGTACGCCACGATCTGGAACACCGAGTTGATCGCGACCAGCACCGCTGCGGCCTCCCGGTCGCCGCAGGCAAGGTCGTTCCAGATCAGCACCATCGCGATGCAACGGGCGAGCCCGACGATGATCAGCCCGGTGCGGTAGGTCGGCAGGTCCGGCAGCAGTAGCCACGCCAACGTGAACATCACCGCGGGCCCGACGATCCAGTTGAGCACCAGCGAGCAGACGAGCATCCGCCGGTCGCCGGTGGCCCGGTCGAGCCGGTCGTAGCGGACCTTCGCCAACACTGGGTACATCATCACCAGCAGCCCGATGAAGATCGGCAGCGAGACGCCGGAGGTCACGTGCAGGGCGTCAAGCACACCGCTGACCCCTGGCACCAGCCGCCCGAGGGCCAAGCCGGCCGCCATCGCGGCGATGATCCACACCGGCAGGAACCGGTCGAGCGCCGAGAGCTTGCCCGCCACCGCCTCGGTCGCGCTCGCTTCCGTCGTTGTCACGCCAGGACATCTACTGGGCTGCCCGCCACCAGCGTCGCGGACAGGCGGGTAAATACCTCGGGGTGTACCCGGTAGTAGATCCAGGTACCGCGCCGCTCACCCTCGATGAGCCCTGCCTCTCGCAGCACCTTGAGGTGATGGGAGATCGTCGGTCCGGTCAGCTCGAACGCGTTGGTCACATCGCACACACACGCCTCGCCTCCCTCGTGGGAGGCGATCAACGACAGCAGCCGCAGCCGCACCGGATCGGCCAGCGCCTTGAACATCCGCGCCAGTTCCACGGCCTGCGACTGTGACAGTGCCTCCGCGGCGAGCGGGCTGCAACACGCGTCCAGTGCCGTCAAGCGCAGTTGTTTCGACATGTCTCTATCTTGACAGATGGCTAACTAACGGGCAACCTAGGCATGGCCTGATTTGATGCTTGTCTATCCAAGGAGAAACGCCATGTCCCGCGTGCAACTCGCCCTGCGAGTGGGCGACTTGGAAGGCTCGATCGCCTTCTACCGCAAGCTCTTCGGCACAGAACCCGCCAAACGGCGGCCCGGCTACGCCAACTTCGCCATCGCCGAACCCCCACTCAAGCTCGTACTGCTGACGGGCGACGCTGATGAGCAGACGGTGATGGACCACCTCGGCATCGAAGTCGAGACCACCGATCAGGTCAACGAAGCGACTTCCCGGCTGACCGGCCAAGGCCTGGCGACGCTGACCGAGGACAACACCACCTGCTGCTACGCCGTGCAGGACAAGGTATGGGTTCACGGCCCCGGCAAGGAACCCTGGGAGGTCTATGCCGTCAAAGCCGACTCCGCCGACTACGGCTCCGACGGACCCGCTGCCAAGGCGGCCTGCTGCACCCCAGCCGATCAGCCCGGCGTGGGGTAGGAGCTGCGAAGAGCGAATGGCTCAACTGCCGAGGCAGCGTCGAGCCGGGCAGATTAGGCTGCGGCCATGTCGGCGAAACCCCGCCGTGCACGGGTCGAGGATGTGCACGACCTGGCTGGGCGCATGCCTCATGTCAAGGTCGAACATGGCGCGCGTGGCAATCCCGTCTACCAGGTCGGCGGCAAGTCGTTCGTGTTCTTCCGCAGCCCTCGCCCGGACGCCGTAGACCCCGAGACAGGCGAGCGCTACCCGGACGTGATCGTGTTCTGGGTACCGACCGAATCCGACAAGCAAGCGTTGGTGCAAGATCACGTGTCGCCGTTCTTCACGACACCGCACTTCGCAGGCCACCGATCGGTGCTGCTGCGGGCAAGCAGGATCGGCGAGCTCACCGTCCAGGAATTGACTGAAGTGGTCCAGGACGCCTGGCTCTCGCAAGCATCGCCCACGAGAGCGGCGGCCTGGCTCAATGCCGAACATCGCGGGTAGGACACGCATATGTCCAAGGTGCAGGCCGGCCAAATGCTCGACCTGCTGGTGGACGGACTGCGCTCACGTACCGCGTGAAGCCCGCGTGCGCCTCCGCAACCCGCTGGACTCCTGATGCAACTATCGTTGCGTACGATCGGTTGAGGAGGGAGTGCCCAGGTGAGCGCACCGACAAGCTATGAGGAGCTGCGCAGCGTGTTGCAGCAACGGATGGACTCGTTGGCGTCCGGGCAGCAGCGGATCGCCACACTGCTGCTGACCGACCCCGACGGCACGGCGTTCCGCACTATCAGCGAGACGGCCGAACTGGCCGGGGTGCATCAGTCTTCGCTGGTTCGATTCGCCGCCGCGTTCGGTCTGAAGGGGTACCCGGCGCTGGTTGCGCTGTGCCGCCAGCACCTCGCACAGGAGGCCCAACTCGTCACCCGTTTCGCGCGTGCGCAGCAGCGGTCGGAGACGGGGGAGTACCTCTCGGCCACCGTCGAGCACGAGCAGCAGAACCTGCGGCGCACCTTCACCAGGATCGCCCCCGAGCAGTGGGACCGCACGGTGCGAATGCTGGCGGGTTCCGACCGGGTTCACGTCATGGGCCTGCGGAAATGCCTGCCGGTCGCGCAGCTGATGACCTACCTGCTGCGGCTGGTGCGGCCTGGCGTGCACCAGATCGCCCCGATCACCGGAGCGTTGGTTGACGACCTGCGTGACCTGCGACCCGATGACGTGTTCGTCGGCGTCTCGATCCACCGCTACACCGCCGAAACGGTGCGAGCGTTTACCGAAGCCAAGCGGAGCGGGCTGCACACTGTGGCGTTCACCGACAGCGCGGCATCACCGCTGGCACGAGTCGCTGAGGTGACGTTTCTCGTCGACTGCGAGGGGGTGGCGATCCTGCGGTCGGTGGCCTCGTTCATCTCGCTGGTGCAAGCGCTGGCCACCGCTGTGGCGCTGCACAACGGCACCCAGAGTCGCGACGAGCTGCTCAGCGACGAGCGACTGCTCTCGGACTTCTCCGTCTACTCCAGGTGAGCGCCACCTGAGGCGAACTCCGCCGCGCCGAGTGTCACGGTGCCACCCCCGCGAGGCCGCAATGTGATCATCCGCGCGGTCAGGTCGACCACCGTGGTGCACAGCGTCATCAGCGGGTCGTCTCCGGTCGCGGAGCGATACACACCGTCGGGCATCGCTTTGTGGGCCAACACATCGAGCAGCCATCCGGTGTCCGGGCCGTCATCGGGTGGCAGTAACGAGGCCAGCACCCGCCCACGCGCCTCACTTTCCTCGCGCAATCCCAGACCGCGCGCGCCGGTGCCCTTGCCATCGGCCCGGCCGGTGGTCGGCTCGGTCTCAAGAAGGCGCAGGTGGTTGGTGTGCCAGAGCAGTGGACGCGTGCTGGGGTCGGCCGTCACGGTGGCGCAACGGCCCGCGGCGGCCTCGATGGTGACCACGCGTCCGGTCCGCAGCTCGCCGACGGTGTAGGTGAAGCCGCCGGCGCTCGGATGCTCGGTGAGATATCGCACGACACCGTCCAGGTTGGGCTGCTGTTGCACGCGACGCGCGACGAAATGTCGCCCGGCCGCCATCGCGGGCGCGGGGATCTGCACGTGGTTGATCCCCCAGACGAGCCCGTGTCCGGTGGCGACGAAGGTGTTACTGGGCAGGAACCCTGGGTACCACTGCACGGTGACCGGCACCTCGCCCGCGATGGCCACCGTGAGCAGCAGGAAGCGTCCGTCGAGCGCTGGTGCGCCGTCCTCGTTGTGCGCCAGCAGCGACCGCGTGCCGCGGTAGGCGAGGTCGGAGCAGCCGACGCCGTCGTCGCCGCCAAGGTCGCCTCGTAGGTTGGCCAGCAGCACCAACTCGGGGTCGACGCCTGCGCCTGCGGCCAGATCCCGAAGTTCCCGCAACTCGCGAGCATGGCTTGCGCGCGTGCGGGCGAGTACGCCCTCGACTGCCGCTCGACCCTGTGCCGTCGCCGCGTATCGGCGCAGCCCGGCGGCTTCCGGCATGGTGTCGAGCACAGCCCGGATGTCTTCGGCGGTCGCCGCGCCGAGCGCGCGGAACACCTCGTCCCTGTGGCCTTCGACCACGAGCCATCGCAGGCCGTGCAGGTTCTTCTCGACGATTGTCGCGCTCATCGGTGACTCCATCTCGTTGGCACGCACATCTTGACAACATTTCAGTTGCGTGGTCAAGATATAACGCAACTCAAGTTGCGCAGCGATCGAATGGAGAGGCCATGGCACCCGCATCACCGTCCGGGCGTACCGGGCTGAAGAGCGGCCTCGGCAGCAGGCAGATGACCATGATCGCGATCGGTGGGGTGATCGGCGCGGGCCTGTTCGTCGGCAGTGGCACCGCTATCAGCGCCGCCGGGCCCGGCGTGCTGCTCGCCTACCTCGGCGTCGGCGCCATCGTCGTGCTCGTGATGCGCATGCTCGCCGAGATGGCGGTCGCCAAACCGGAGACGGGATCGTTCTCCAGCTACGCTAGCCGGGAGCTCGGATCATGGGCAGGATTGTCCGTGGGCTGGCTGTACGCCTACCAGTGGTGCGTGACCATCGGGTTCGAGGCAATCGCCGGGGCCGCGATCGCCCACCAGCTGCTGCCCTCGGTGCCGTCATGGCTGGCGGCACTGGTATTCCTCGCGGTACTGATCTCGGTCAACCTCGTCCGAGTGAGCTCCTTCGGCGAGTTCGAGTTCTGGTTCGCGCTGATCAAGGTGATCGCGATCGTGGCGTTCATCGTCTTGGGTCTGGTTGCGATGTTCGGCCTGCTGCCCTCGTTCCGCTCACCAGCGCTGACGAACCTGGTCGCGCATGGCGGCTTCTTCCCGCACGGCGGCACCGCGATCATCGTCGCCGCGCTCGCGGTGTTCTTCTCCTACTTCGGCACCGAAGTCATCACGGTCGCCGCTGGCGAGGCGGTCGACCCGGTCCACGCCGTGCGGCGCGGCATGAATAGCGTGGTCTGGCGGATCCTGATCTTCTACATCGGCTCGGTGTTCATCGTGGTCGCGCTGCTGCCGTGGAACAGCACGCAGGTCACCGAAAGCCCGTACAGCGCGGTACTGGAACACCTCGGCATTCCCGGCGCCGCGATCGTGATGAACCTCGTGGTACTCACCGCGGTGCTGTCCTGCCTGAACTCGGGGCTCTATGCCTCCTCACGGATGCTGTACGCGCTCGCGCAACGCGGTGAGGCACCGTCACTGTTCACCAAGACCAGCCGGGGCGGTGTCCCCTTCAGCGCGGTGTTCGCCGCCTCAAGCGTCGGACTGCTCACCGTGATAGCCAACTACTTCCTGCCGACCGAGACGGTGTTCGAGTTCCTGCTGGACTCCTCCGGCGCGGTCGCGGTGATGGTGTACTTGTGCATCACCGCGACCCAACTGCGCGGTCGCAGGCGGCTGCAACGGGAGAATCCGGGGGCGTTGACGGTACGGATGTGGGCTTTCCCGTACCTGACCATCCTGGTGGGAATAGCGCTGCTCGCCGTTGTCGCCGGGATGGCGTTCGACCCGAGCAGCAGGCGCTCACTGCTATTGACACTGCTGGTCACCGCGATCGCCGTGACGGCAGGACTGCTGCGGGGGCGCAGGCTCCGCCGCGCGAATTCGCCAGACACCTCGTCCCCGATCGAACCGCGCACGAAGGAGACCGCGTGATCAAGCACTCGGCAACACTGGCCATCAACGAGAAGATCGACGCTAGAAGGGCTGCCGGTCTGCCGGTGATCCACCTCGGGTTCGGCGAGGCAGGACTTCCGGTGCCCCCCGAAGTCGCGGCGGCGCTGGCCGAGGCCACCACTGCCAACGCCTACGGGCCGGTGGCGGGCTCGCCGGACACGCGCCGGGCGGTCGCGGGCTACTACACCCGCCGCGGGCTGCCAACAGAGGCCGACGGCGTGGTTCTCGCCCCCGGCAGCAAGGCACTGCTCTATGCGGCACTCGCCGCGCTCCCCGGCGACCTCGTGCTCCCCATCCCGTGCTGGGTCAGCTATGCCGCGCAGGCGCAACTGACCGGCAAGCGGGTGATCGGCGTGCCGATCCCGGAGGATGCGGGCGGAATCCCCGATCCCGAGCGGCTGGAACGGGCGCTCACCCAAGCCAGGGCGGCAGGCGCCGATCCGCGGATCATGATCCTCACACTGCCGGACAACCCGACCGGAACCCAAGCGGGCACCGATGCCGTCAAGCGGGTGTGCGAGCTTGCCGAGCAGTACGACATGGTCATCATCTCCGATGAGATCTACCGCGACCTCGCCTACGATCCGTCAGCACAGCTGAGTCCGGCGACGTTGCTGCCCGAGCGCACCGTCGTCACCGGCGGCCTGAGCAAGAACATGGCGCTCGGTGGCTGGCGTATCGGCTTCGCCCGACTGCCGGACGGCGCACCCGGCCGTGAACTGCACAGCGAGATCATCGGGATAGCCAGCGAGATCTGGTCAAGCCTCGCGATGCCGATGCAGGCGGCCGCGAGCTATGTGCTGGACGAACCCGAACCGGTCGTCGAGCACATCGCGGCGGCCCGCAGGCTGCACGCGACCGTCTCGGGGGCGGTGCACGCCGCGTTCACCGAAGCGGGCGCGAACTGCCGCATACCGACGGCTGCCTTCTATTGCTACCCGGACTTCGAACCGCTGCGGCCCGCACTGCGAGCACGCGGGCTGACGACAGGAGTGGCACTGGCCGAGCATTTGCTTGAGGAACATGGTGTCGGGGTACTCGCGGGCGAGCACTTCGGTGACGCTCCGGATGCCTACCGCTTCCGGGTCGCCAGCAGCCTGCTCTACGGCGAGGCGAGCGCGCAGCGGTGGGAAGCGCTGCGCAGCACCGACCCGCTGGCGCTGCCGTGGATCGCCGACACGCTCTCGCAACTGCGCTCGGTGCTGGCCACGCTCGCCTGAGGTTCGTACGCCTGCCGGTATGACGCGGCGGTCACCTGCAGCGCTGTTGCGCTGACCCTGGCTTCCCTCCGGCAGTGTCGGTCGAAAGTGTCGTTTGCCCGGCAGAGCCGGGGAAGAGCCACCTTCAGCGTCGGTTACGGTGCCAGGGATGGAACCGAGCTGAAGGTGGGGGATCGACTGTGGGTTTCTTGATCTGTGCGACGTGTGCCGTCGAGCATGCCGAGAAGGTCGAGGTATGTGCGATCTGTGACGACGAGCGGCAGTGGGTGCCCGCCGACGGGCAGGCGTGGACCACCTTGGATGAGCTGTCCGCTGCAGGCTACGCGACCGATGTGGCCGAACTGGAGCCAGACCTGTTCGGCATCACGAGCCGCCCCAAGGCGGGTATCGGGCAACAATCCAAGTTGGTGTGTACCCCTGCGGGCAACCTGCTGTGGGATCCGATCGGCTACCTCGACGATCACGCGGTGCGGCGGGTGCGTGAACTCGGCGACGTGGTCGCGATCGCGGCCAGCCACCCGCATATGTTCGGTGTCCAGGTGGAGTGGAGTCGCGCTCTGGGTGGCGTGCCGGTGCTGGTCGCGGAGGCGGACCTAGTATGGGTGGCCCGCCGTGACCCGATCATCCAGTCCTGGGTAGGCACCGTCGAGGTGGTGCCCGGTGTGACCATGACCCAGCCCGGCGGCCACTTTCCTGGCAGCGCCGTGCTCCACTGGTCGGCCGGTGCTTGCGGCGGCGGAGTTCTGCTGACCAGCGACACGATCTTCGCCAACCCGGACCGCAAGTCGGTGAGCTTCATGCGTAGCTTCCCGAATCGCATCCCGCTCTCGGCCGCCGTCGTGCAACGGGTCACCGAGGCCGTCGAGCGCTACCCCTTCGACCGCCTCTACGGAAACCTCGAGACGGTCATCGCCGGTGACGCGCGCCGGATTGTGCGGCGCTCGGCCGATCGCCACATCGGCTGGGTACGCGGCGATTTCGACCACCTGACCTGACCCTCGGCGGCCGGATGCCGTTGCTGGTCACCTCAAACCGGTGCCCGTGCCCGACCGCTCGCACGATGGCCGCGGACTCGTTGCGCAGCTCGCGCTGGGTGATGTGACGGGCCATGCTCTGCTACTACCGCGGAACGCTACAAGGTGCGACAAGACGCTAGATGGTCAAGCCGGTCATCAGCGGCCCACCAGCGCGAGCGAGTCGCTGGCGGCGGTGGGCAGCCATGCGTATCGGCGCGTTCGCGGCGCCGTATCCGGTGTAGTCGCCTGTTCGCTGGACGATCTCGAAGAACACCCGCGAGCCGAGGATTTCGGTGTGCAGCTGAAAGAACTCGCCGTTCTCTCCCCGGTCGTAGAGGACGTTGTACTCGCGCATCGCGTCGAGTACCTCGGCGGCGGGCGCCAACCGGGCATCGAGGTCGTCGTAGTAGTTGTCAGGGACCGGGAGCACTGGTGCGCCACGGTCACGCAAGGCGCGCGCGGTAGCGAAGATGTCATCGGTGGCGAAGGCGATGTGCTGCGGGTCAGGGACCGCGGGTGCCCAGTCGCCGCGGCGAAGCAGCGTCGTGTGCATGGCGATGCGGACGGCGCCGGCTGGGGCGGTGACGGCCCGGCTGCGCACGAGTCCGAAAGGGGCCGCGAACTCGGTGTCCTGGTGTGGTTCGAGGCCGAGCACGCAGCGGTAGAACAGCGAAGCTTCGTCGAAATAGTCGAAGGGTTGGGCGAGTGCGACGTGATCGGTGCGGGTGATCCCTGCCCCTGTCTCAGGTGTGGCGCCGGTGAGTGCGAAGTCTGATAGCCAGCTGTCCGTGTCGCCTGCCCCAGTGCGACAGAAAAACACCGAGGTTCCGTCGGGTGCGGCCACCGCGCAAAGGTCCGCTTCGGCCGGGCCGCGGCTGCGCGGAAGCACCGGGGCGAGCAGCCATTGTGCGCGTTGCGCCGAGCGAGTCGGATCGGCGCTTTCCACGGCGAGCGCACTGATCACAGCTGTGTCCGGATCCTTTCCGCGTGTGACGGCAGAGTTCAGTAGCACGCGTGCGGTGCCCTGCTCGAACAGGCGTACCGGTTTGGAGCGGTGCTGCCCGGTGAGCGTGAAACCGAGCGCCTTCAGTGTCGCTGCCACCTGCGCTGCCGAGGTGTCGTCGACGGCGAGTTCCGTGAAGGCGTGCCCTGCCAGCTCGGGTGCTGGGATGTCGATGCGGTCACGGGTTCGTGTGGCCGGCCGAGGTGCCAGGGACTCCTCAAGGGAGAGCAGCGAACGCATCGCGTCGACCGCGGTGCGTACCGGATCGGCTTGCCGGAATACGTCGTTGAAAACCTCAAGTGACAGCGGACCCCGGTAACCTGTGGCCAGCACGTTGTCGAGGAATGCTGGAAGATCGAATCCGCCCTGGCCGGGGAACAACCGGTGGTGACGGCTCCACTGCAGCACGTCCATGTCGAGCTTGGGTGCGTCCGCCAGTTGCAGGAAGAACAGCTTTTGCCCCGGTATGCCTGCGATCCCGGTTGTTTCGCAGGTGCGGGAGAGCACGTGGAAGCTGTCGAGGCAGAGGCCAAGGGCGGGGTGGTCGCCGCGGCGGACGATATCCCATGAGTGCTCCCAGGTGTTGACGAAGCGCCCCCATGCCAGTGCTTCGTAGGCGATGCGCAGTCCTTCCCTCTCGGCACGCGTGGCGAGGGTGTGCAACTGCGCGGCGGCCAGGTCGTCGTTGTCCACGGCGTCGGGCGAGACTGAGGAGCACACCAGTACCGTGTCCGTCCCGAGACGTCGCATCAGGTCGAACTTGGCCGTGGCGCGGTACAGGTTGCGCGCCAACGATTCGGGGTCGACAGCTTCGAAGTCCCGGAACGGCTGGTAGAGGTCGATCGACAAGCCGAGGTCCTCGCACTGCCTGCGTACTTGCTCCGGTGAACGCGGTGAGGCGACGAGGTCATTCTCGAAGAGTTCTACGCCGTCGAACCCAGCGGCTGCCGCAGCGGCCAGCTTGTCCTCCAACGTGCCGGAGAGGCACACCGTCGCGATCGCCCGGCGCGGGCCTGCTTTCGGCGGCGATGCGGCCCGCGTGGACGGCACAACCGTTGCGGTGCAGGCGAATCCTGACATCCTCGACCCTCCGAAGTGCGTCATGTCTTGGGGAATTCGATCCACAGCTTCCCGGAGATGGTGGCTGTGTCAGCGAACGCTGTTGCCACATCGTCGAAGGGATACCGCGCGGCGATCGTCTTGCCTGGCTGTACGTGCCCGGTGTCCAGTGCTTCCACTGTGGTGGCGAAATCGCGAGGGTGGTCGTAGATGAGTGATCCGGTGAGGGTGAGTTGCCGGTACACCAGGTCGGACGTCGAGAGGCTCATCGCGGTGTCGTTCATGCCGATCAGCATCGCGGTGCCGTTTTCGGCCAGCCGCCGGAGGGCGGGGGTGAGGGCCGAGGGCGCGCCGGACGTCTCGAACAGGTAGGGCAGATCGCCGACCGCGTCGTGCACTGCCTCGGCGCCGAGCCGCTGCGCCAGCTCGCGCCTGCCGTCATGAGGCTCCTGCACGTAGGGCCGGGCACCCAGGGACAGCAGTGCCTGACAGAGGAACAAGCCCTGCGACCCTGCGCCGACCACCAGGCACTCCTGGCCCTCCCCGATCCCAGAGCGGCGCATCGCCGCGTGAGCGACCGTCATCGGCTCGGCACACACCAGATCGTCGGGGGCGACGCGGTCGCTGACCGGCCATGCGAACCGCGCGGGCACGGCCACGTACTGGCTGAGCACGCCGGGGTGGTTCATCCCGAGGATGACGCGGTGCCTGCAGGCTGAGGTGCGCCCGTCGAGGCAGGCGGGGCAGCAGAAGCAGCAGTAGTTGGGTTCGATGGCGACCTGCTGCCCGAGCGCCCGGTTGGTCACCGCCGCGCCGACGGCGACGATCTCACCGACACCTTCGTGACCCATGATCCACGGCAACCGCGGAGGCTTTCGCGATCCCCGATACAGGGCCAGGTCCGACCCGCACACGCCGACCCCGCCGATCTTGACCAGAACGTCGTGAATGCCCAAGGTCGGGTCGGGCACCGAAACCAGTGCGAGCGTTTCGGGTGCGGTGAGTACGGCGGCTTTCATGGCGTGTCACTCCGTGTCGGTGGGAGGGCGAGGTTCATGGGTGACGCCTTTGGGAGTGGGAAGTGCGGTGCCTCAGCCTTCGAGGCGTTCCACCTTGTCGATGAGCAACAGGTAAGCGAGCAGGCCGATCACGACGACAACGGCGATGAAGACGAGGCCATAGGCGAAGGAGCCAGTCTGGTCGACGATCACGCCGATCACCAGCGGGGCGATCGCGCCGCCAAGATTGGCGAAGAGGTTGAACATGCCGCCGGTGATACCGAGTAGCCGCCGAGGTGCGACCTCCGCGACGAGCGTCCAGCCGAGCGCGGTCATGCCCTGGGCGAAGAACGCGGCCGACATGAATGTGATGATCAAACCGATGGAACTCGTGTAGTTGGCCGCGACGATGACGCAAGCGAGCACGAACCCCGTGACGATCGGTGTCTTGCGGGCGAACGTCTTTGACTTCCCGCGCCGCAGCAGTCGATCCGACCAGTATCCGCCGATGAGAACGCCTGCCAGCGCGGCGATGTAGGGGATGGAACCGAACACTCCCGCCTTGATGACGCTGAGGTGTTTCGCGCTGACCAGGTAGCTCGGGAACCAGGTGAGGAAGAAGTACAGCACCGTGGAGTTCGCGAACATGCCGATGTACATGCCCCACAACCTGCGCTGCCTGAGTAGGTAACCGATGTCGGCCCAGCTGGTCTTCTTGCGGGCCGGCGCGGTGGTAGGGCCGACGGCCGCGCCGCCGTGGATATGTTTGAGCTCATCGGCACTGACGCGGGGGCTCTTGCGCGGGCTGTCGTAGACCCGCTTGAACCACACCGCGGAGAAGATCAGCCCGATGATGCCGGTGACCACGAAGATCGACTGCCAGCCGAACCTGACCGCGAGCCATGACAGCGCCGGAACGGCGATGGCGAGGCCGATGTATTCCCCTGCGGTGTAGACAGAGGTGGCGCGGGCGCGCTCTGCGGGCGGGAACCAGGTCGCGACCAGCCGGTTGTTGGCGGGGAATGCCGGTGCTTCGAAGACGCCCAGTGACAGCCGCAGCCCAAGCAGTACCCCGAAGCCGCGGGCCAGCATGGTGGCCGCGGTGCACAACGACCAGCCGACCATCGCGACGCCGAAGGATAGTTTGGGGCCGATGCGGTCGACCAACCAGCCACCTGGGACCTGCAGCGCGGCGTAGCTCCACGCGAACGCCGACAGGATGAGGCCTTCCTCCGTGGCGGAGAGGTGAAAATCCGCTTTGATGTGGGGGATGGCTACCGCCATGTTGGTGCGGTCGAGATAGTTGATCGCGGTGATCGCGAACAGCGCCATCAGCAGGCCCCACCTGGCGCGGCTGCGCGCGGGCCTTGGCGTGTCGTCGAGTGTGCCCATGCTCGGCGCGGTCACGGCTGACCTGCTGCTCTCTGTCATGTCCTGCCTCCGGCTGGTTCGGTTTCGGCGCCTGACAAGGCCGTCCGGACTGCAAAAGTATGAAAGCGCTTGCAGCAACTGTCAAGGGCGATTCTCCGCTGAGTCTCGATCCCGCGGCGGAGCCGTCCTGGCTGCAGCCGTCACAGCGATTGGTTTGTGGCGTGGGCAGTGACGGTGATCAGGGAGGCTGCTGGCCGGGTATGTTAGTGATGCGGGCGAGCTGGTTTCCGGCGGCCGAGTCCGGTGGAAACGTCCGTTGCTGACAGTTGCAGGAAGCGATTGCTAGGACGCTCGCGGACTCGCGCGCATGGGAGGGGGCAATGGTGCCGACAATTGATGATGTGGCGTCCAAGGCCGCGGTGTCAACGTCGACAGTGTCACGCGCATTCTCGCGGCCGGATGCGGTGCGGTCGCAGACCCGCGACCGGATTCTTGCCGTCGCGCACGAACTCGGCTACACCCCCAGCCGGGTGGCGCGATCCCTGGCCGGGGGGCGAACGAGCAGCATCGGCCTGTTCGTACCCGACATCGCCAACCCCTTCTTCCCGCCGATCATCAAGGCGGTCCAGTCGCAAGCCCGCCGGACGGACCGCTCGTTGTTCATCGCCGACAGCGACGAGCACTCAGAAGATGAGTTCGCCATCGTCCGGGCCATGGCAGACCAGGTTGACGGGCTCATCGTGGCAAGCCCCCGTATGCCCGACCGCAATATCCACGAGATCATCGATTTGGTTTCGACCGTGGTGATCAACCGCGATGTCGACGGTGCTCCCGCGATGGTGCTCTCCGACGACGACGGCTTCGGGCAGGCTGTTGAGCATCTTGCCGCGCTCGGCCACCAGAGGATGATCTATCTGGCCGGGCCGGATAGCAGCTACCCGAATCGGGTTCGGCGCAGCGCGTTGCTCGCCGCCGCGGAGCGCTTGCGGGTCGAGATGATCGAGCTCGGACCGTTTCGGCCGATGTTCGAATCCGGTACCCGCGCCGCCGACCTCGTCATCGCGCAGGACGCCAGCGCGGTCATCGCCTACAACGACCTGATCGCGCTCGGTCTGATGGCCCGACTGGCCGAACGGGGGATCGTGGTCGGCAGCGAGATCAGCGTGATCGGCATCGACGACATCTGGTTGGCGCCGATGGCGCAGACGCCGCTGACGTCAGTTCGGGTTCCGTCAGCGGCCGCAGGCACAGCCGCGGTCCGCATGCTCACTGACATGATCGACAACGGCGGGCACAGCCTGCAGGACCGGTACACGGTGCCAACCGAACTGATCGTGCGGGCCACGACCGGCTCGCCACGACGCTGAGGCTGCCAGGCACGCCTCGCGGGTGGCACTCAGGAGCGGAATCGTTGCTCGACCTCACGGATTTCCGCAAGCCCGATGGTCTCAAGGAAGCCGTCGAAGTCGTCCATCCGCTCGGCATAAGCGTCCGTTGCGGAGTCGGTCCGCAACGTCAGCAGTACCTCGCGCACCGCGGCGGTAGCGGCGAGCAGCGTGCTGATGGGATAGATGACCAGCCGGAAACCGAGTTCGACGAGCCGGCGCAGCGTGATGCTTTCGGTTCGGCCGCCCTCCACCCAGTTGAACAGCAATGGGTAGCCTGCCAGTTCGGTCGCTACGGCCTCGATGTCGGCGACCGCCCTTGGCGACTCGATGAACAGCATATCCGCACCGGCGTCGGCGAAGCGGCGCCCCCGCTCGATCGCCGCGCCGATCCCGTGCACGGCCGCGGCGTCGGTGCGCGCGATGAGCACGAGGTCGGGGTCGGTACGTGCCGCGACCGCCGCCCGGATCTTTGCTACGGCCTCATCGATGTCGATGACGGCCTTGCCGCTCATATGCCCGCACCGCTTCGGCGCGACCTGATCCTCCAGTTGCAGCGCGGCCACCCCGGCCTGCTCGTAGTCGCGCACCGTGCGTACGACGTTCAACGCGTTCCCGTAGCCGGTGTCGGCATCGGCGATCAGCGGGAGGTGAACGGCCTGGGATATCCGGCGAGCGTTGTCGACCATTTCGGTCTGCGTGAGCAGCCCGATGTCCGGGCGCCCCAGCAGGGCCGCCGAGGTGCCGAACCCCGTCATATAGGCGGATTCGAAGCCTGCCTGCTCAACCAGCCGCGCGGTCAGCCCGTCATACACACCGGGCGCGAGCAGCGGTTCCGGTCGTGCCAGTAGCTCTCGGAGCCTGCGGCGGACGGGTGGGCGGGGTGCGATGAACTCGGACACGCCTCAGCTCCTCACGTGCGGGATCAGCTCAGGTCAGCGTTCCACATGGCCGATGATGTCAGGTGGTCCGCAGCGGTGTCGCTACCTCGTCGGCCACGGCGGCGGACGCAGCGGTGTCAGGGCCGATGCCCGCGGGCATCAGAATCGCGGTCCCCTCGTCAGGGTCGAGGAAGACCTTGTCGCCGCGTCGCAAGCCAACCTTCTCTTTGTAGACACGGACTTTCACCATCCCGGCGCTCAGTCGGATGTGGTAGTCCCAGCAATCGCCGTGGTAGCTGGTGAACTCGACCGCTCCTTCCCAGGACGCCGCACTGTGCCGCCTGCGCGACAGGCCGAAGCTCTCAGGGCGCATGAAGACGTTGGCTTGCTGACCGGTGGCGACCTGATCGTTCGACCGGCACGTCACCGTGCCGTCCGCGACCGCCACCACCGTGGCATCGCCGTCGATCGAGACGACATTTCCCCGCAGGCTATTCGAGATGCCGAGAAAGCTCGCGGTGAAGCGGTCCTGAGGTGAGGTGTAGATCTGATGGGGAAGCCCTTGCTCGACGATGTCGCCCGAGCGCATCACCACGATCTCGTCGGAGACTGCCAGCGCCTCGTCCTGATCGTGAGTGACGAACACCGTCGTGATGTGCAATCGCTGCTGCACGGCACGGATCTCGTCGCGCATGTGGTTGCGTAGTCCGGCATCGAGATTGCTCAGCGGCTCGTCGAGCAACAGTACCTTGGGCTCGCGCACTAGAGCACGGGCGAGCGCGACTCGCTGCTGCTGCCCTCCCGACAGCGCGGGTGCCGGTCGATCCGCATAGTCGGCCAGCCCGACGATGTCGAGCGATTGCAGCGCTACCTTCCGCGCCTCGGGCTTAGGCAGCCGCCCCCGCCTCACACGCAACGGGAACATGACGTTTTCCATGACGGTCATGTGGGGCCAGATCGCGTAGGACTGGAAGACAATTCCGATTGGGCGCCTATGTGCTCCGATGAACGTCCCCTGCTCTGGGTCCGAAACGACCGTGCCGTCGATCGTGATCTGGCCAGCACTGGCCCGCTCCAACCCGGCGATGAGGCGGAGAGTGGTCGTCTTGCCGCAACCGCTTGGCCCAAGCAAGGTGACGAGGGCGCCGTCCGCGATATCGAGATCAATACCGTTCACCGCATTGCTCGCGACGGTCCGGCCTCCGTACCGCTTGGTCAGTCCTCTGAGCGTGATCACGAATTGCTCTCCTGCCGGTTAGTCCCGTTGGATCCCGAAACGACGGCTCAGCAGCCTGACAGCCACGACGATAATGGTGAGGAATGCCACCATCAGCACGCCGAGCGCCGCGACCACCGGATAGCTGCCGTTGGACCAGAGGTCGTAAATGCTGATCGACACCACCTGCGTAGATTGCGAGTAGAGGAATATCGCCGCCGAGATCTCGCGGAATGCGACGATCATCGTATAGAGGAATGCCGCCAGCAGGGACGGCATCAGTAGCGGTAGGTAGATTTTCCTGAATGACTCTGCCCAGGTGGCTCCGCTCGAAGTCGCCGCCTCTTCGAGCTCGTCGCTGATCTGGGCGATCCCAGGTGCGAGGTAGCGCATGCCGTAGGGCAGGCCGATCGTGACGAATGCGATGATGAGAATGATCAATGTGCCGTACAGGTGGAACGGCAGGGGCGCCGCGAGGTACCAATACAGGATCCCCACACCCATGACGATGCTCGGCACCGCGATCGGAATGGTTGCCAGCGTGTCCAACAGACCTCTGCCGCGGATTTTCGTCTTCACCGTGATGTAGGCGACGACTGCGGTCAGTAAAGTGACGACGACACCCGCGGACACCGCTGTGATAATGCTGTTGCGCACAGACTGAACCAGCGCGGGCGTGCTGAATACCTGACCGTAGTTGACGAAATTCATATGGTGCAGAGCCGTTATCGATGGCGGTTCATAGCCGGGTAACAGTGACGAGTAGATCAGCATCAGCAGCGGGATCACTACGGCGATGAGGAAGAACAGGGCGAACAGGGCGACCCCGAGCCAGCGCCATGCACCCAGATCCGTGCGGGTCGGACGGAAGCCCTTGCCGGTAACAGTCTGGGCCGACGACGAGCGGGCCAGCCGTTGCGAGAGCCACAGCCCCACGACTGCGATGGCCAGCACGAAAACCCCGATCACACCGACCGTCCCGTAGTCGGCGGGGAACGCTTGCAGCGCATCGTAGATCTTGCTGACGAAGACGAACTTGTGGCCAGGCACGCCGATGAGCTGTGGCACCTCGAAGGTGGAGATCGATTGGATGAACATCAGCAGGAAGCCAGAGAGGATCGCCGGCCTGGCCATGCGGAGGGTGATCGTGCGGAATACCCGGCGGGGTGTCGCGCCGCTCGCCTGGGCCGCTTCCTCAAGCGAGGAGTCCATCGAACTGAAGGCCGCCGAGCCCATCAAGAATGCCACGGGAGTCACGTGGATCGACTGGATGAAGATCATCCCGGCCAGCGAGTAGATGTTGAACGCCGGCAGGTGGATCGCGCGTAGCATCCCGTTCAGCGGCCCGGTCCTCGGGGAGAAGAGCAGCGCCCACGCGACCGTGTTGAGAATGCCGGGGATGATCAGTGGTACCAGTGCGGCAACCCTGGCGAAGCCCTTCGCCGGAGTATTCGTCCGCGTCACCAGCCACGCGAGACCGAAGCCGATCACGGTGCTCACGACAGCTGTTCCCAGCGCGTAGCCGAAGGAGTTCACGACGAGCGATCCGAAGCCGTCGGAAGTGAACGTCGATGCGTAGTTGGCGAACGTCCAGTGGCTGGGAGTGTTGCTCAGGAAAGCCGATCGCAGGCTCGCGACAACCATCGTCCCCACCGGGACGAGCGCGAGATAGGCAACCGCGAGCGCCGCGAGGGCCAGGAGTATGTAGCGCGGCTCGCGGCTCCACCGGCGGAGCCTGGCGCGGCGGGGCGCGCCGCGCCCTGGCGCGGTTGGTCGATCCAACGTCAGGGCCACGCAGGCGACCTCCTAGCCGAAGGCGCGGCAACGAGCAGGGCAGCGATCCTCACGGGGATCCCAGCGCGGACTTCATCTCCGCGACCTCGCTGTTATACGCCTTCGCCGTGATGTTCGCCTTGCCGTAGGCGGGCTGCCACTGTGCCGGGTTCCACACCGCCGTGTCGTTCTTCACGTCGGTCCGGATGGAGACGTGATTCGTGACGTCGACGATCGCCTGCTGCCCGGCCTTCGACACGCACCAGTCGGTGAAAAGCCGAGCGGCGGCGGGGTGTGGCGCATTCTTGATCACATCGACCAGATTGAGCGAGGATGGCAGCGGTGACGGGTTGACGAACGCGACCTGGCTGGGTGTCTTGCGCTGGTACCTCGCGGCCAGGTAGCCGTAGGCGGTCGCCGTTGCCAACGGCTCGCCGCCCTGCACCTGGGTCAGTGCCTGGGTGTGGCTCTCCACGAGCCGGGGCGCGTTAGCACCGAGCTTCTTCAGCAGTGCCAGTGCCTTGTCGTGGCCCATCGAAACGACCAGGCTGTCATACCAGTTCACCGCACTCGGATCCACCGAGAACTTGCCATGCCATGCTGGTTTGGTGAGGGTCTGCAGTGACGTGGGTTTCGGGATGCCTGCCTTCTTGACCCCGGACGGGTTGTAGGCGATGACGGTCGTGTTGACGTAGATGACGCCGGGATAGCCGGATGGCAACTGTAAGCCCGCAGGCGGTGGCGGCGCGTCCTTCGGTTCCTAGGTCTGCAGCGCGCCTGCGGCGATGAGCTGCGCGACCTGGGGTGAATCTCCGGAGACGACATCCGCGCTGAATTTGCCACCACGCTGCTCGGTGATGATCCGGGGCGGGATCTTGTCAGCACTCAGCCGCAGTGCGTTCACCTTGACCTTGGGATACTGCTTGTTGAAGGCCTTGATGGTCGAAGGAACGTCCTTGTCGCTGAAGGTCGTGTACCAGGTGAGGCTGCCTTCTTTCGCCGCCGCGTCCGCGAGTTGGGCGGTGGTCATCGCCGAGAGCTTCTTGATGTCGGTGTTCTGGCTGCCGCCTCCGCTGCCGCCTCCACAGGCCGCCGTCGCGCACGCGAGCGCCAGGATGCCTGCCGCTATTCCGAGGTCACGTCCGAAATGCCTCATCATCTGGCTCTCCTCTCGTTCGTGAACAGCTGAACCGCGGCCGGCGCCGTAGTGCCAGGGCACTCAGCGGCGCCGACGCTGGCCGGTCTCGCCTGCCGGCCCGCCGCAGTGGCCGAGAAGGGTTCTTAGGTCTTAAGGTCTAACCAATTTGTCGTAACCCTACTGTGGTGACCACCACAGGGCAACCGTTCCGTTATAACGGAACGGTCGCGTCACCGATGGGTTGTCAGTGGGAGTGTGATGACCGGCGCAGTCGGGCGATGCGGTAACGCACCGTGGGCGGCCCATCATCGAACGTCGCTTTCGCCCGCGGCCGACCGGATCGGCATGCCCACACATCACTATTTGCGCCTATCTTCACGGCAAAACAGTGCAAAACACCACAGATCGGGGGAAAATAGGTGGTGTGAAGCTGAGTTTGCCGGAAGGACTGCGGCGAAGGAGGTGGCCTTCATGCGCACGATATCGCTGGAGCAGGTCCGGGTCACCAACGCGGACCGGTCCCGTGCGGTGGACCGGCTCGTACACGCGTTGAGTGAGGGCAGCCTGACGATGACCGAATTCGAGCAGCGCACCGAAGCGGCCTTGGCTGCCCGAACCCGTGGCGAGCTTGCCGATCTGATCGTGGACCTGCCCAACGACTTCACCGGCACGGCGCCACCACCGAACCAGCCGGGACTGCCCGCGTCGCGTGTTCAAAGCCTGCACGCCCTGACCGCCGTGTGGTTGCTTCTCAGCGTGGTGATCGCCATCGGATGGGCGGTTCTCGGGCTGGTCACCGGCCACCTGGGGGGACCGTGGCCGCTGTGGGCGATCGGACCAACCGGGGCGGTGGTGTCCACCCTCTGGCTCGCCGCGACCCGATAAGCCCTACTGGGTGGCGATCCCTACCGTGATCCTCAGGCTGTCCCCGGGGCTTGCCGGATATCAGCATAGATTTGTCATCGCGTTTTATCGCGCACACACGGATGCATTTTCTAGTCGAGAGGGTCTTCGGAATGTGTTGCGGCGTGTGTTCCCGCGAGGCGACCGAACACGGCTCCCGCGGTGAGGCCGCTGCCGCCGGGGTAATTACCGGAGAACAGGCCTCCAACGATCTCTCCCGCGGCATAGAATCCAGGGATTGGGAGGCTATTGGTGTCGAGTACCTGTGCGTGATCATCCACTCTGATCCCGCCGAAGGTGAAGGTGATTCCGCAGGCGACCGAATATCCGTAGTAGGGCGGGGTGTCGAGCGGTTGGGCCCAGTTCGACTTCGGTGGTAGTACCCACGCCGCGCGCCCGTCTTTGACGGCGGGGTCGAACGGAGTGTCAACGATGGCTGCGTTGAAGGCGGCTACGGTGTCACGTAATCCGGCGGCGTCGATGTTCAGCGCGACGGCCAGCTCTTCCAGGGTATCCGCTTGAGCTCCCGTGATCGGGTGGCTGTCGTATTCTTCGGTTCGGAGTAATAGTCGGGTTTTCGCGTCGAAGAGTTGGAAAGCGATGTTGCCGGGCTGAGCGAGGATCTCCCTACCGTATTTAGCATAGGTGTAGTTCCGATAGTCGGCGCCCTCATCGAGGAAGCGCTCGCCGCGAGTGTTGACGACAATACCCACCGGATAGCTTTGCCGGGTGAGTTGATTCGTGAGTTCCCGATTTCCGCCATTCGGAGCGGCTCCGGCATCCCAGGCAACGCTGTGGCAGGATTCCCAATCGCCGTAGGGCGCCGCTCCGTTGGCTATCGCCAGGTCGAGACATTCCCCGGTATTGCTGGGGCTGCCCCGGACGATAGCCCGCGCCCAGTCCTCACCAAGGTAGCGCGCTCGACGGATCGGGTCCGCTTCGAATCCGCCTGCCGCGAGTACGACCGCGCTTGCCGCGACATTCCGTTCGCGACCTGTGCTGTCCCGATAGGTGATGCCGGTTATCTGGCCGGTGCGCCCGCGTCGCAGGCCGGTCAGGACGGCGTCGTAACGTACCGTGACGCCGCTGTCCCTCGCCGCGGCCGTGTGCTGCGCGATCAGGCCCTTGCCGCCGTCAACGGTGCCCATCGCGAGACCCCCAAAGAACGTCCATTTGCCGCCCGAAAGGTAGGACTGGCGTTCATACATCAAGCGCCAACGCAGCCCCTTTCGCGCGAGCCAGCGCACCGTATCGGCGCTCTGGTCTACCAGCAGTCGTGCCAGTAGGTCATCGCAGCGGCCATCGGTGACGCGGTACATGTCGGCGAGGAAGTCTTGCTCCGTATAGGGCGGGACGACGGTGTCGGCCAGCCGCCGCCCGGATCGCTGCTCGAGGAGCGGACGCAGGTCGTCAAGGCCACGGTGAGCGAAGCGGAACGCGCCCGCGGTATAGAAAGTGTTGCCTCCCGCCTCCTGCGGCGGGCACTTCTCAAGCACCAGGACGCTTGCCTCACGCTCCCGGGCCGCATGGGCGGCACAGAAACCGGCATTGCCTCCGCCGAGTACTACGACGTCGAACTCCTCGCTCCAGGCGTCTTCGTCGCGTCCTGCAAGTTCAGTCATCTCACTCATCCCACCGGCCAGAACGGGTCCAGTCGATCGATCCTGCTTACCGGACACAGTCGAATACAATAGTATGCAGTACCACCGGTGGCGAAGCCGCCGCGAGACGCAGGCAACGCCGTGACAGGAAGGAACGCTCGATGGACCTGGCACTGAGCGGCCGCACCGGGCTCGTCACCGGTGCCAGCAGCGGGATCGGGCGGGCCATCGCGCTGGCCCTGGGTCGGGAAGGCGTGCGCCTGGCGTTGACCGCACGCCGAGACGAGCGATTGCACGCGCTTGCCGACGAGATCGCGGCCGCGGGCGGCGCGCCGCCGGTCACCATCAGCTGCGATTTCTTGCTGGGCGATGCGGCGGAGCGCATCGCAACGGCAGCCCTGGATGAGTTCGAAGTCGTGGACATCCTCGTCAACAACGCGGGAGGCAGCCGTCCACTGCCGCTGGGATCAAGCGACGAGCAGTGGGACGAGGCTCTCACGCTGAACTTCATCCGGCACCGCCAGCTCACCGAGCGCCTGGTGCGGGGGATGATGGAGCACGGCTGGGGGAGGGTGCTCAACATAACCGGGAAATCCGAGCCGGACGGTATCAATGGCGCTTTCGCGGCGAAAGCGGCGATGCATGCCTGGGCGAAGGGCCTCTCCCGCGAGGTCGGACCGCGTGGCGTCACCGTCAACTCGATCCCACCCGGGCGCATCAGCAGCGAGCAGATCGAGCGCAACTACTCATCCGAATACCGCCAGTGGCAATCCGAGCACGAGATACCTGTTGGCGAGTACGGGCGTCCCACCGACATCGCAGACCTGGCGTGCTACCTCGCTTCGCCGCTGGCCCGCTACATCACCGGCGCGGTCATCCCGGTTGACGGTGGCTTGCGCCGCTACCAGTTCTGAGTGATGCTCCGGCGGACGAATGCCGGGCGGTAGCGTGACGGTGCGCGTGGGCGGCGCACCGGAACCGTGGGAGTGTGGGTGGTCATGGCGACGACAGGCGTCCGATCCGGGGGCTCGGCCTACGAGTGGCTTCGCCGCGACATCGTCTCGGCCGAGATAGCACCGGGTGCCGCTCTCGTGGAGACCACGCTCGCGCAGCGATACGGAGTGTCACGCACGCCGATCCGGGAAGCGCTGCGCCGCCTTGAGCAGGACGGGTTGGTTCATCGGGGCGAGGGGCGCAGCCTGCGGGTGCGTGAACACAGCCCAGAACAGGTCCTGGAAATCTATGGGGTCAGGGTCATCCTGGAGGAGGCCGCCGCGAAGGACGCCGCAATGGCCCGCAGCGAGTTGGATCTCACCTTGCTCACCGCCGCGCACGAGGACATGCGCGCGCTCGACGTGCCCGATCCGGTCGCACAAGCGCGCAGCAACCGGCTCTTCCATCAGCGCATACGTGCGGCAAGCCGGAATGCGACGTTGATCGATTTGCTGAACCGGCTCGATGAGCACCTGCACCGCTACCCGCAGACGACGCTGACGTATCCGGGTCGCTGGGCGACCGTCATGGCAGAGCACGAGCGGCTCTTGCTGGCGATTCGGGATCATCGCAGCGAGGAAGCAGGCAAGATCGCCGCGGCGCATATGACCGCGGCGCGCGATATCCGGCTCCGGATGTACGCCCACGGGCTACCACAAGCGGACTGAACTCATCGTTGAGGGGCACCCGGACCTAGTCCTGAGCGGCCGGTCAGCGCTCCGGCTCGCATTATTGGATGCATTTGTATACTGTTGCCTCCACTAGCATGCAATGCGCTGGAGGTTGAGGTGACCTCGATGGGTGTCGGAGAGCTCGCAGCCCGCCTTGATCGGCTGCCGATCAGTCGCTTCCATCGCAGGGTCATGCTGGCTCTCGCCTTCGCGTTCTTCTTCGAACTGGCTGACCTGGACACCTTTGCCTTCGCGGCTCCGGGAATTCGCAAGTACCTTGGCATCGATGTGAACCAGATCGCCTTGATCACCGCTGCCGGTTTCCTTGGCATGTTCCTAGGGGCGAGCATCGGTGGCTGGCTGGCCGACCGCGTCGGCCGTCGCAGGGCGATCGTGTGGTCGGTCATCTGGTACTCGATTTTCTCGCTGCTCAACGCCGCTACCTACGACGTACCCACGATGCTCGCCGCGCGCTTGCTCACCGGAGTCGGACTGTCCGCGCTGACCGTCATCGCGATCACCTACCTGTCTGAGACGATGCCCTATCATCGGCGTGGACGGATCCAGGCTGCCACTCTCGGTTTCGGCTTGATCGGCATTCCCGCGGTCGCCTTCCTCGCACGCGGTGTCGTTCCCCTCGGCTCATGGGGATGGCGCGTGGTTTTCCTGTTCGGCGCGCTGGGCGTCTTCGGGTTGGTCGTCATGTCGCGGCTGCCGGAGTCGCCGCGCTGGCTGCTCAATCACGGCCGGGTCGAGGATGCGGAGCGAACGCTTGTCGCGATCGAAGAAGAGACCCGCGGTGTGGAGGGTGAACTGCCCCCGGTACCAGCAGTGCCCGAACACTACGGCAAGGAACGCCAGGTCGGGCTGGGAGATCTATTCGGTCCTCGACTCGCGGGCCGCACCGTGTTGCTGTGGATCGTGTGGATCTTCCAAACCCTGGGGTTTTACGGTTTCGTGTCGTTCGTACCCACGTTGTTGGCCGCACACGGGTTCAGCCTCGTCCACTCGCTCACCTTCTCCGCGATCACTACCGTCGGAGCCGTACCCGGAGCGTTCTTCGCCTGGCTACTCTCCGATCGGTTCGGCCGCAAGCATTCGCTGTGGGCGGTGAGTTTGATCATCGCGGCGTGCGGACTCCTCTACGGGGCAGGTTTCACGAATGCCACGATCGCCTTGTTCGGGTTCTTGGTCGGGTTCTTCATCCAGACCTTCGCGGCGTTGCTCTACGCCTACACCCCCGAGCTCTACCCCACCTCGATCCGCAACGGTGGCAGCGGGTTCGCCTACGGCGTAGGGCGGCTCGCCAATATCGCTGGGCCGTTCATCGTCGCCGCGCTCTTCGGCACGTACGGCTATATTTGGGTATTCGTGTATATCGCAGCTTGCTGGCTGATCGTCGCGCTCGTGGTCGGCCTGTGGGGGGCCAGCACCGCCCGGCGAGAACTGGAAGATCTCAACACCGCCGACGCCTCGACGGGCCAACCGCACCGCACAGCACCGCACTGAAAGCGCACCGCGGCTCCCGCCGGCAGCCGCATTCGGCCGCGACCACGGCATGAACCAGGATCTTCTCCATGCGGACTCTGCTCATCGACAACTACGACTCGTTCACCTACAACCTGCACCAGTACCTGGGTGAAGTGAACGCAGTGCCGCCGACCGTGATCCGCAACGACACGGATTGGGCGCAGGTCGCCATCGCGGACTTCGACGCCGTGGTGATCTCGCCTGGGCCCGGCCGCCCGGACCGGCCGGGTGACTTCGGCATCAGTGCCGTCGCGATACGCGACAGCGGACTGCCGGTGCTCGGGGTCTGCCTCGGCCACCAGGGCATCTGCCAGCTGTTCGGCGGTACCGTCGCGCATGCCCCGGAACCGATGCACGGCCGGATCTCGCGGGTGCGGCACGCCGGCGCCGGGATCTTCGCGGGACTGCCCTCGCCGTTCGACGCGGTGCGCTATCACTCGCTCGCGGTGACCGAATTGCCTGCCCAGCTCGAAGCCATTGCCTGGGCGGAAGACGTCATCATGGGTGCGCGCCATCGCGAACTGCCGCTGTGGGGCGTGCAGTTCCATCCCGAATCCATTGGCAGCCAGTACGGCCACGAACTGCTGGCGAATTTCCGCGACCTCGCGCTCGCCAGGAAAGCCGCCGCGTCCATGGCGACGACGGCCTATGGGGGAGCGGCAACCAAAAGCATCACAGCCACCTCGGAAACGGCCTACCAGCTTCACGTTCGCAAGCTGGCCACCGCACCGGACGCCGAGACGGCCTACCGCAGCCTGTTCGCGGGCGACTCGCGTAGCTTCTGGCTGGACAGCAGTTCGGTGGTAGCGGGGCTGTCGCGGTTCTCCTTCCTCGGCGGCACCACCGGCCCGCTCGCCGAGTTCATCAGCTATCGCGTCGCCGATCGCCGCGTCACCGTCTCGCGGTCCCGCGGTGAGACCGAGCACGTCGACAGCGGATTCTTCGAGTACCTCGACGGCGAACTGGCCAGGCGCAAGGTCGCTACCCCCGAAGGGCTGCCGTTCGACTTCAACCTCGGCTACGTCGGCTATCTCGGCTACGAACTCAAGGCCGAGGTCACCGGCGCGCGGCAAAACCTGGCGGAAGAAGCGGACGCGGCGCTGATCTTCGCAGACCGCATGCTCGTCCTCGACCACCGGGACGCCACGGCATATCTGCTGGCGTTGAGCAGCGACGACGTCACCGATTCCGACGGCACCGCGGCGCAGGCACGGGAGTGGTTGGCACGCACCGAGGACGCGCTGCGGAGCATCCCGGCAGGGGCGCCTGCCACCACCACGGGCACACCGGAATGGCTCGACCTCAATTCGCCTCGGGTGTCGCGGACGGTGGAACCCCGCCATGATCACGACGCCTACCTCGCACTCATCGACGAGTGCTTCCAGGACATCCGCAACGGCGAGTCCTACGAGATCTGCCTGACCAACTCGGTAACCATGCACATCCGCATCGATCCGCTGCGCACCTACTGCTATCTGCGCCGGATCAGCCCGGTGCCCTACGGCGGGCTGTTGGCGCTCGGCGAGGTGGCGCTGCTGTGCGCGTCCCCTGAGCGGTTCATCACGGTGGGTGTCGACCGGGTGGCGGAGTCCAAGCCGATCAAGGGCACCCGGCCGCGCGGCGCCACGCCTTCCGAAGACGCGGCGCTGCGGGAAGACTTGCGCGGCAACGAGAAGGACCGTGCCGAGAACCTGATGATCGTCGATCTGATCCGAAACGACCTCAACAAGGTCTGCGAGGTCGGCTCCGTGCACGTGCCCACACTGTTCGACGTGGAAACCTACGCGCCGGTCCACCATCTGGTGTCCACGATCCGAGGCACCCTGCGTAGCGGCGAGTCCTCGGTCGACTGTGTGCGCGCGGCGTTCCCCGGCGGCTCGATGACCGGGGCGCCGAAGATCCGCACGATGGCGACGATCGACCGGCTGGAGTCCGGGCCGCGCGGGGCGTACTCCGGCGCGATGGGCTGGTTCGGCCTCAGCGGGGCGGTCGACCTCAACATCATCATCCGCACCCTGGTCGCTACCGAGGGCCGCGTCAGCTTCGGGGTGGGCGGCGCGATTATCGCGCTGTCGGACGCCGAGGACGAGTTCGAGGAGACGGCGATCAAGTCAGCAGCGATGGTCACCGCGGTCATGGCGACCGCACTCGAAACGGTCACCGAAGCCGCGTGAGCGGAGGCTGGCAGGCTGTTGTGCAACTGGCATCTCACGTTCCGGCTGTGCAGCGCGTCTACTAGCTGTGATGAGACCGTTTGAGCAGATCGTCGACGAGTACGGGCCGGTGGTGCTGCGCGTCTGCCGGGCCGTACTCGGCCCTGCCGACGCCGAGGACGCCTGGTCGGAGACCTTCCTCGCGGCATTACGGGGCTATCCCGATCTTGGCGAGGGCGCGAACGTGGAGGCGTGGCTGGTCACGATTGCCCACCGCAAAGC
>JBOHEL010000011.1:0-26427 GCA_050700995.1 Sciscionella sp.
GGGCGCGGGCGATCTCCGCCGCTAGCACCTGCAGCGGAACCGTGGAAACCAGCGGCTGCAGCAATGTCGGCACCGCAGGGATCTCGATCAAGTGGTCGGCATACGGCCGCACCCGCTCGTCGCCATCCTCCGCGATCACGATCGTGCGGGCCCCCCTGGCCTGGATCTCCGAGATATTGGACACCAGCTTGGAATGCAGCACGGCCCGGCTCTTCGGCGACGGCATCACGACCACAACCGGCAGGCCGTCCTCGATCAGCGCGATCGGACCGTGCTTCAGTTCGCCCGCGGCAAACCCCTCCGCGTGCATGTAGGCGAGCTCCTTCAGCTTCAGCGCACCCTCCAGCGCGACCGGGTACCCGACATGCCTGCCGAGGAACAGTACCGCCTTGGCCTCCGCGAGTGACCTGCCCAACTGCCGCACCGACTCCACAGTGGACAGCACCTGCCGCACGGCTGCGGGGATCGCCTCCAACTCGGCGAACTCGCGCGCGACCTCGTCCGGATACTTGGTACCGCGCGCCTGTGCCAGCGCCAGTCCAACCAGATAGTTCGCCGCGATCTGCGCCAGGAAGGCTTTCGTCGAGGCGACCCCGATCTCCGGCCCAGCGTGGGTATACAGCACTGCATCTGATTCCCTGGGAATCTGCGCCCCGTTGGTGTTGCACACCGCGAGCACCCTCGCCCGCTGCTCACGCGCGTGGCGCACCGCCTCCAGTGTGTCCATCGTCTCGCCGGACTGCGAGACCGCCACCACCAACGTGTCCCGGTCAAGCACCGGGTCGCGGTAGCGGAACTCACTCGCCAGCTCGACCTCCACCGGCAACCGGCACCAGTGCTCGATGGCGTACTTGGCGAGCAGACCCGAGTGGTATGCGGAACCGCACGCCACCACGAATACCTTGTCGATATCACGCAAGTCCTGCTCGTTGATGCGCTGCTCGTCCAGCAAGACACGGCTGCCGTCGAAGTGCCCTCGCAGCGTGTTCGCGAGCGCCTCCGGCTGCTCCTCGATCTCCTTGAGCATGAAGTACTCGTGGCCACCCTTCTCGGCGGCCGAGAGGTCCCAGTCGACGGTGAAGTGCTTGACAGGCACGTGGACACCGTCGAAATCGGTCACCGTATAGCCGTCACGGCTAATCGTCACGGCCTGGTCCTGTCCAAGCTCCACCGCATCGGAGGTGTGCTCGATGAAAGCGGCGACGTCGGATGCCAGGAACGTCTCGCCGGTACCGATACCCACCACCAGCGGGGAAGAACGCCGCGCCGCCACCACCTCGTCCGGGTGTGCGGCGTGCGTCACGACGAGCGTGAACGCGCCTTCTAACCTGCGGCACACCGCACGCAGTGCGGCCGCGAGGTCACCGGTGTATGCCTTCGCAACCAGGTGCGCCACGGTCTCGGTGTCGGTGTCGCTGACCAGCTCGACGCCAGCCGCCTCCAGTTCGGCGCGCAGCGAAGCGAAGTTCTCGATGATGCCGTTGTGGATAACGGCTACCTGGCCCGTCGCGTCGCGGTGCGGGTGGGCGTTGCGGTCGGTCGGCGCACCATGGGTGGCCCACCTGGTATGTCCCATACCTGTGGTACCCGCGAATCGCGCTCTGCCGACAGCGTCCAGCTCCGCTTCCAGATTGCTGAGCCTGCCGGCCTTGCGCTCGACACTGAGGCGCGTTCCGTCGGCGACGGCCACACCTGAGGAGTCGTAGCCGCGGTACTCCAACCTGCGCAAGCCACCGAGCACCACGTCCAACGCCTGTCGATGCCCGACGTATCCCACGATTCCACACATGCCGACCAGCGTAACCATGCCCGTGACAGCCCCCGACCCGCCGCCTGAAGTGCATTTAGCGGGCTAACTGCGGTAATGGCGCAGGGCGTGATCGGCGGGGCGAGTAGGGATGGACTAACGTCTGCAACCATGTCGAGCTCGCCGAAGCAGCTGTTCGGGCAGCTGTCCCAGCCGGGTGCGCACCGGGTGTTGCGCGGTGACCTTGGCCTGGTCGGGCTACCAGGGTTGGTGTTCACGCCGGAGTCCGGCCTCGGTCTGCCCGCCGTGGCATTCGGGCACGGCTTCCTGCAGCCCGCACGCCGCTACTCCGGGCTGCTCCGGCATCTCGCGTCATGGGGAATCGTGGCCGCTGCGCCCAACACGCAACGTGGGCCGCTGCCGTCGCACCGGTTGTTCGCCGCGGACCTGCACACCACACTGGACATCTGCACCGGCGTCAGGCTCGGCGATGGCGAGATCAGCGTGGACCGGAAGAAGCTGGGGCTCGCGGGACACGGGTTCGGTGGCGGCGCCGCGGTACTGGCGGCCGCCGAGGACGAGCGGGTAAGGGCCGTCGCGGGTGTCGCCCCCGCCGAGTCACTACCCTCCGCGGTGCCCGCCGCCGCGCGGTGCGCGATGCCGGGGCTGTTGCTGGCTGGCGAGGCGGACCGCATGGCGCCACTGGCGGGCCATGCCAGGCCCATCGCCCGCGCATGGCAAGGACAAGTGCAGCTACGGGTGGTCGGCAAGGCCAGCCACCTCGGGTTCGCCGAAGGGCGCCACCTCAGTGAGTTGTTGCTGGACGGCAAGGCGCAGCGCCGCAGCCAGCGAGTCGCAAAAGCGCTGCTCACCGCGTTCTTCCTGAAACAATTGACCGGCAGTGGCGACTACGACGAACTACTGGACTCCGACGTCAAGGCAGCCGCCATCGAGGAGCTCGGAGAACACCAGCGGGTCGCCGCCTAAGCCTGCCGCCGCACGACGCCGTGTCGCCCGCCGTCCACGGTAAGCTGCGCCGATGAGCACTCCGGCGGTGTCCGACGGCTGGCAGGCCGAGGTCAAACAGGTCGTCTGCCAGGTACTTGAGGTCGATGACAAGGAACTCGGCATGACAACGCTGTTCCATGACGACCTGGGTGCCGACTCGATGAAGTTGATCGACCTGCTCGCGACCTTCGAGATCAAGTACGACGTGGATGTCGACGAGTCCGAGCTGGATCACATGATCCACCTTGGGGGCGTACTGGAAGTACTGGCGCGCGCGCTCAAGTAGTGACCCGCATACCCTCCGCCCGGCGCGTGGTGATCACTGGATGTGGGGTGATCTCAAGTATCGGCACCGGTGTCACCGAATTCGCCGCCGGGTTGCGTGCTGGCAAGTGCGGCGCCCGCCCTATCGCGGCCTTTGACACCGTGGGATTCACGTATTCCAACGGCTGCGAGGTCGCCGATTTCGAGCCTGACCGTTGGATTCGGAACACACCCATAGCCCACCTCGGACGGCCGAGCCAATTCTCGATCGCCGCGGCACGTATGGCCGTCGCCGATGCCGACCTCGATCGAGCGTACTTGTCGCAGCGGCGAGTGGCCATCACCATCGGCACCACAGACGGCGGATCGCACGCAGGTGAGAAACTGGCCGAACTGGAACTGCGTGCCGCGCCGATAGCTGAGCGCGCCGCGCTAGCCGCACTGACTCCAGCCAGTCTGCTGTCCGTCTCGATCGCGCATGAGATGGGCCTGCCCAACGTTGAGGCCACCACCATCGCCACCGCGTGCGCCGCCGGAAACTACGCGGTCGGCAACAGTTTTGACGCGGTGCGATCCGGCGAGGTGGATATCGCGTTATGCGGCGGCGCGGACGCTATGTGCCGATCGACATACGCCGGATTCTACCGGTTGGGCACGATAGCTCCCGAACGATGCCAACCGTTCGACAGCAACCGACGGGGAATCCTCACGGGCGAGGGCGCCGGGGTGTTACTCATCGAGCCACTCGACGCGGCGCTCGCGCGGGGCGCCCATATTTATGCGGAGATACTGGGTTACGGGTTGAACTGCGATGCACACCATCAGGTCGCACCGCTGCAGTCAAGCGTTGCTCGCTGCATGGAACTCGCGCTGGAAGACGCCGGCGTTACGCCATCTGAGGTGGACCTGATATCCGCGCACGGTACAGGGACCAAGGCGAATGATGTGACAGAGACACGGGCCATCCATGATGTATTCGGAAAGAACCCGCCACGCACAATATCACTTAAGTCGATGCTTGGGCACACCATGGGCGCGGCAACAGCACTCGGTGCGATCGCGTCCGCCCTCGCCATTAATGACGGGTTCATTCCACCCACGATCAACCATGTCGAGACCGACCCCGAATGTGACATCGACTGCGTTCCGAATAATTCCGTAGCCGCGAACATTCGTATCGTGCAGAACAATGGATTGGCCTTCGAGGGAAACAACTCGGTCCTGCTCGTTGGAAAATTTGAGCGAAAATCATGAGCTCACAATTTGAAAAGCCACCAGTCATAACCAGGTGGTCTGCGATATCGCCGTTCGGCACGGGGCCTTCCGCCTTCGCCGATGGCATCCGGAACGGCGTTGCCGCCCCACCCGGCGAGCTCGATGATCGTACCTGTGGCGCGAGCGTGGTACCCGATTTCGACATCCAGGAGGCGCTGGGAACGAAGGGAACCGGCTCGATGGACCGCGCGACGGCGCTCGCGGTCGCCACCACCGGTCGCCTGCTCGACGACGCGACAGGCAACCGCGTCGTCGATACCGATCAGCTGACCGCGATCGTGCTCGGTACCACGAGCGGGAGCGCGCGAACCCAGATGGACTTCACCCGCGCGACGCTGACGCGCCGCAAGCCGTATCTGGTCGAGCCGTCGATGATGCCGTTCGCGTTGATGAACAGTGCCGCGGGCCAGTGCGCCATCCGGCATCAGATCGTCGGACCGAACTCCAGCCTCGGCGGCGGCAGAGTTTCCGGCCTGCTCGCGCTGAGCTATGCGGCCCGCCTGCTCGCCTCAGGGCGAGCAAGCACGGTGGTATGCGGAAGTGTCGAGGAATTCAGCCCCGACCGTGCCCTGCTGGAGTCCAGCATCGACCCGTCCAGCGGTGTGCTCGGCGAGGGTTGTGCGGTGTTCCTGATCGAGCCGTCCCGGTCCACCGGAACGCCTCTGGCCGAGGTGCTCATGAGCTACAGCCGCATCTGCGTCGACGGTGACTACACCGCCGCGTTCTCGGCATGTCTGCGTCACGTGTTGTCCGGAGTGAACGCCGCGGAGGTATGGGCGATCGCGTTGTCACCAGAGGCAGGGCCGGTCACGGACGCCGAGAGGCAGGCCGTCGATGATCGTTTCCGCGGTACTGGCACGAAGCCTCGCAGGATCCGGCCATCCGAACTCATCGGCGACACCGGGGCCGCGGCCGCATCGTTTCAGACGGCCGCGCTGCTGAGCATCGCCGAGGAGTCCCCAGAAGCGCGGGGTAAGCTGGCTATCGTCACTTCGGCTGAACGCGACGGCTCGGTCGCCTGCGCGCTGCTGCGCATGCCAAGCTGAGGACCTGTGCGACGCCTTGCCCGCGACCGCACCTGCGACGTCAGCTCAACCAGTCGCGACTTGAGAAGTCGTCGTCATCGTCCTCAACGGCCGGACGCGCTGAACGCCTACCCGGCGAGGCATCCAGCACAGATGCGCTGCGAGCGCCTTCGGCCAGCGGATCGTCCATGAGGCCGGGATCGGCGGGGCCGTTGGCGTCGCTCGGAGCGGTCACGGCCTGCGGAGGCCAGTCTTCGTGGCCCGCTGCATCTACCTCCGGGCCGAAATCGTAGTGTGGTGTGTCCTTGTCGACGACTGACGTCGTTGCCCAGCCGCCTGCCGCGCGCTGGCGGCGAACAAGCTCCGCCACATGACCGGCGTACTTCTCCATCTTGGGGCCCTGGTTCGAAAACGACTCTCGCGCCTTGCCCTTGGCTTCCTCGGCGCGCTTGCCGCGCAGGTCTCGGCGCTCCGCGCCTTCACGCCGCATCGACTCGACGCGGTCCGAAGCTGCCGCGAACGCATCCGACACCGCACTCATTGGGTCTCCTCATCGTCGTTGGCCACATCGCGTGCGGGGCTCATTTTTGCCGATCCTCGCCAAGTACGCCGTTGATGGCCCGGAAGCCGGTGCTCTCATCAACGCTACCGACATCGTCGAACAGTTGGCCAGTCGTACGCCAAGCGCTGGCACCACGCTCGGTGTCGCCACCCTGACCACCGCCTGCTCCACCCATGCCACCCATCATCGGCATTCCGCCCGCATGCTGACCGCCCGCCTGACCACCACCGCCAGGCGCAGAGGCGACCCCTGGACTCCCCGCGGGTGCCGCGTGCTCCGCGCCTGCCGTTGCCAGGTTCGGATCAACCCCGCTCTGAGCCCCCGGCTGCAGTTGAGCGCTCACTGCCGCTCCCCCGCCAGGCACATGGGCACCTGCGCCGGCGAAGTCGTGACCCCCTCCGCCACCACCTCCGCCGCTCGCGATAGACGCCGCGTCGCTGCCAGGCGCAGCGGCGACACCCGGCGCACCACCGCCATCCGGCGGAACCGCCGGAGTCGAGTTGTCAACCGGTGAAGCTGGGACAGCACTGGCGTCCAGCGAGCCTGCGCCCGGCGACGAACCGCTCGGGTCGGAGTAGTCCATGGTGTATGTCGTCGGCTTGCCGCTGCCGTCGTCGACCGTGACCTTGACCTCGTTCGAGTCTTGCGCGGACCGCTCGACCGTAATGGTGTCCTTGCCGTCGTGAATCACAGCGGTGCCGTTGGCGTCCGCCTGCACATGCTCAGTGCCATCACCGCCTGCCAGGTCGCCTCCTGGCGAGCCGACACCGGAAGCTCCCGCGCCTGCTCCCACCGCGTCCGCGACACCGCCCAGGCCGGATGGCAAAGCGCCCTGGCCGAAGTCGACGTCATAGCTCTTCGGCTTACCGCTGCCGTGATCGATGGTCAGCTTCATCTGACCTTGCCCGTCTGGGCTGGTCATCTCGATCGAGCCGTCAGGAGTGTCGACCTTCACCGACTCAGGACTTCCCGTGCCGCCCTGGCCAGGCAGGGTGGAGCTGCCACCGCCTCCCATCCCAGGAAGAGACATCGCAGGGTTACCGGCATGGCTGGGGTCCGCGCTTGCCGGCGAGGTGGTAGCCGAACCGAGACCAGGCACCGATACCGACGGGTTCCCGCCCTGACTCGGATCCGCACCCGAAGGCGCCGTACCGGACGCGGGCGTACCGGCCGGGGGGATATTTGGCACCGGAACCGATGCGTCCACCGGCTGGCTGGGCCTGCTTGCCGATGGGGTGGTGCCGGCATTCGCCGGAGGGACATTCATCGCCGGATTCCCGCCGCCCCCGGCACTACCGCCGCCCTGGTAGCCGCCGCCTCCGCTATTGCCGCCTCCCTGATGACCGTTGCCTTGGTAGCCGCCACCGTGGTTGCCGCCGGCGTCTGCGGGGAAACCATTCTGGTACTTGGCCATCGGATCTGTCAGGTTCTGCCATGCTTGATCGACCTGTTCTTTGGTGTCATCGCAGATCTTCTTGAACCGCAGCAACAAGCCGGGCGCACCGTCGCTGCCGTAGAATTCGACGTTGAACGAATCGCGAATCCACTTCTTACACTGATCGACGACGTAGTCGATATTGTCCTGGTTCAGACTGCAACTGTCGTCGGCGACCCGGGATGTGATGTTGCTTCCCGTCTGCTGATCGACCCACCGAGAGATCTGTTCGATCTTGTCTCGCGTCAAATCGCTTTGGCCGCTGGCAGCCTCGACGACCAACTCCGCCATCTGGCTGGTGGCGCAGGCGACCTTCTCCTCGTAGAGGTCGAGTACCTCCGTCATCTTGTCATGACAACGCTGGTAGACGGTATGAACGGTCTTGGGGATGAGCTGGCCAGCGCCATTCAACGCATCGGAAAGGTCATCGATATTGGGGCTGATGTTTTTGTCATAGTGGTGGTGTGAGGCGTCCGCCGACGCACCGGTCCAGTCCTTGTAGAGCGAAGCCAGCTGGCTCTTCACATCGTCGTGGTCGCTGACGAGGGTCGTATGCCCGCTAGAAAACTTGTCACTGTCAGCAAGGAATTTCTTGAAGTTGATCCCGTACTGCTCTTGATAACGCTTGACGATGTCTTTCTGGTAATCGTAATTGGTCGTGTCGAGGACGCAGTCACTCGGCCGCTTACTCCATGCCTGCTGGAACAGCTTGAACACCTTGAGGCCAGGCTCACCGATCTTCATGACCTCATCGGAAGTCTGCGCCCCACCGCTCGAGGAGGGCTGCTGGACGGAGTCGGTTTTCCCCTTGGCGTCCGTGACATCCGTGGTGTCCTGCTTGGCACCGGCCGCATTCGTCTCGCCGCGAGACTTCGCATCGTCGTAGCGGTCCTCTGCGTCGCCGCTGAAGCTCGCGTCGTCGGGTATCTTGCCGGGGTCGTCGGAGGCAACGGCACTGTACGGGAAGGGCAACTGCTGAATGAGCGCATCCTTCTTGTCCTGGGGGACATAAGGATCCGCGAGCAGCGCCTTGACCTGTTTCCCTGTTACCGACATCACTGCCCCCCAGAGTTGCGAAGTTCGCCGCCGGTATTGCTCTCGTTATCGGCGTAGGTACCCCCGGCACCACCGATCTGGCTCGCGAAGCTACTCAGCGTCGAGCACATGCCCTTCGCTCCCTTGCCATACTCGTCAACCGCGGTCTTGTAGGCGCTCTGATGCGCCTGATGCGCCTGCCCGAAGTCGGCCGCGGCGAGCTGCGTCGGTGCGATGTCCTTAAGCTTCTGTTGGAGATTGTGGACGTCGTCGCCGATGTTCTTCGACACCGCCGCCATCGCATCAGAACTCGCCTGGTAACCGCCAGCCATTTCCCTACCTTCCCCTTCTCTGACCACTACCCAATCTGACCCTCAAAAGAGGGTGCGGGTTCCGCCCGTCAGCGGTTGCGTTGCATCCGCAACCAGCCGTACCTCCCAGTGTTGGCCAATCTCGCGGGTCGTGCCGACCAGAGGCCCGGAACACCGGACGGCACGACTCGAACCACATCATCGTGTCGTGGCGCACACCGAGACGCAACTCTGCCCCGATGGCCGCCACCTGGTGATGGGCACGCACACAACGTAGCCGATTCGAGCAGTTCGTCCCGCCAGCAAGCATCGAGCCGAATGCTACTCAGCGTCACCCTTGCCGAGCCGCTCAGCTCCGACCGCCGTAGTGCGAGCTTCAGCCGACAGCCGAGACCACCTCCGACAAGCGGCCTGCTGCCGCTTGTGCCACTTCATGTGACGGTGCCTCGACCATCACCCGCACCAGTTGCTCAGTACCGGACGGCCGCAGCAGCACCCGACCCGTCTCGCCTAGCTCAGCTTCCACCTCGGCCACGGCATTGGCCACCGAAGCCGCATCGGCCACCGCGGTCTTGTCCGTGACCTGCACGTTCACCAGCACCTGCGGCAGTCGCCGCATCACGCCGGACAACGACGCGAGAGACTCGCCGCTCTCCGCCATCCGAGCCATGAGCCGCAAGCCGGTCAGCACACCGTCGCCCGTCGTGGCATGGCCAGGCAACACAACGTGGCCCGATTGCTCGCCTCCTAGCGAGTACCCACCGGCACGCAGCGCCTCCAGTACGTAACGGTCCCCGACCGCCGTCGTACGCACATTCACCCCTGCCGACCGCATCGCCAGATGCAGCCCAAGATTGCTCATCACCGTGGTCACCAGCGTGTTCTCCGCCAACTCGCCGGCATCCTTCATAGCGAGTGCCAGCACCGCCATAATCTGGTCGCCATCGACCGTGGCACCCATGGCGTCCACCGCGAGGCAGCGGTCGGCGTCCCCGTCGTGCGCGATACCGAGGTCGGCCCCGTGCTCGACGACCGCGGAGCGCAGCTTCTCCATGTGCGTGGAGCCGCAACCGTCGTTGATGTTGACACCGTCCGGCTCAGCGTGGATCGCCGTCACCTGGGCGCCCGCCCTGCGGTAGGCCTCCGGCCCCACGGTAGATGCGGCGCCGTGCGCGCAGTCAACCACCACCCGCACACCATCCAGCGGCTGCGGTGTGGCAATCAGTAAGTGATCGGTGTAGCGGCGGGGCGCATCCCCGACATCCCTGACACGACCGATGGCGGCACCAGTCGGCCGCTGCGCTTGATCGCCCAGCCTGCGGGCGATCTCATCCTCCGCGACGTCAGGTAGCTTGTGCCCTCCAGCGGCGAACAGCTTGATGCCGTTGTCGGGCATGGGGTTATGCGATGCCGAGATCATCACCCCGAGATCGGCGTCGAGCGCGCCAGCCAGATACGCCACCGCGGGCGTCGGCAGCACTCCCAAGCGCAGCACATCCGCCCCCGCCGAGGTCAGCCCCGCGACGACAGCAGCTTCCAGCATTTCCCCGCTCGCCCTCGGATCCCGCCCTACAACAGCCGTCGGACGGCCAGAACACACCCGCTCCCCGAGCACTAGCGCGGCCGCCGACGCCACGGACAGCGCCAGCTCAGGAGTCAACTCGGCATTGGCGAGACCGCGCACGCCGTCGGTACCGAACAAGCGAGCCATCGGGCGGAGAACCTCCTGGGGAAGACGGATACCACCGACCATGGTGCTCCGCGCGTGAGCGCGGCAGTACACCGCACCACGAAAACACTACGGGAGCAGCCATCCGGTAGACGGATGACTGCTCCCGTAGTGTGGCTCTGCGATGCGGTGCAGGTCAGCGCTTGCTGTACTGCGGCGCCTTGCGGGCCTTCTTCAACCCGTACTTCTTCCGCTCCTTGGCCCGAGGGTCGCGGGTCAGGAAGCCAAGCTTCTTCAACGCCGGCCGGTCATCGGGGTCAACCTCGATCAGTGCCCTGGCGATGGCCAGCCGGAGCGCACCTGCCTGGCCGGTGATTCCGCCACCTCGCAGGCTTGCGACCACATCGAAGCTCTCGGGCTTCTCCAACGTCACCAGGGGCTCACGGATGAGCTGCTGGTGCACCTTATTGGGGAAGTACTGCTCAAGGGTCTGGCCGTTCAGCGTGAACTTCCCGCTACCGCGCAGCAGCCGCACCCGCACGATCGCCTGCTTGCGACGACCAACAGTCTGCGGCGCCTTGCCTGGTAGAGGCGGCACCGCCACCTCGGCAGGAGCCGCAGCGGCTGGTGCTTCCGTTTCGACGACCTCGGGGGCTTCCGCGACCTCGGTGCGGGCTTCAGTCTCGACGGCATCGGCCGCCACCGGAGTGCTCACGTCTGTTACCTCGGTGTCCTGCTGCTCATCACTCACTGGCCGACCTTGGTGATCTCGAAGGGCTGCGGCTGCTGCGCAGCGTGCGGGTGTTCGGGACCGGCGTAAACCTTGAGCTTGCTGCCCATGGCCCGCCCGAGGCGATTCTTTGGCAACATGCCCTTGATGGCTTTCTCCACCAGCTTCTCGGGCTGCTTCTCCAGCATCTCACCGAACGAGCGCTGCTTGAGGCCACCCGGGTAGCCGCTGTGCCGGTAGGCGAACGCCTGCTCCCGCTTGTTACCGGTGAGTGCGACCTTCTCCGCGTTGACGACGATGACGAAGTCACCGGTGTCAACGTGCGGCGCGTAGGTGGGCTTGTGCTTGCCGCGCAGGAGCGTCGCCGCCTGCGTCGCGAGCCGGCCGAGGATCAGGTCCTCGGCATCGATCACGTGCCAGGCGCGGGTGACCTCGCCGGGCTTCGGGCTGTACGTGCGCACGGATCTACCTCGTCGTCACTTACGTGCTTGGTCTGGAGCGCCGCAGTGGATCATCCCTATGAGATGCCACTGTCGACGCCGCTGCGGCGGCTCCCGGGCCCGGCTGTGACCTCAAGTGAGACACAGCGGACTCGCGAGAGCGGTAGTGCGGCGCATCTGGCCCGCACAACATCGTAAGAAGATACCTGGCCGGTCTTGGCAGGGTCAAAACGCCCCCCCTTACGGCACGCACCCCGGCACGCCAGAAACCCCGGGAGGGGGTTCTCCCGGGGTTTCTGCGCCAAGCGGTGCGATACTGCTCAGCCCCAGCGCTTCGCGTTCGCGGACTCGGTCTGCTGGTAGTTCTCGACCGCGGTGTGCACGGCGGTCGCGATGGACGCCTGCGTTTGCTGCAGGTCCCTGGCAGCCTGGTTCCACTGGTTCTGGGTGTTCTGGAAGTCGCTGCTCGCGCTGCCTTCCCAGGTCGCGGCCAGCTGGGCGATCTTGCCCTTGAGATCTTCCAGCTCCTGGTCGACCTGCTGCGAGAGCTGCGTCAGTTGCTGCGCGGTCTCCGCCACCTGGCCGAAATCAACCTTGATCATGTCGTTCATGGTGTCCCCTCACTTAATGAGTCGTGCGTGCAAGAAATGAGCTGGTGCAACGTGCTTAGCATCCGGGCGCCGCTCGCGCCGGAGCCGTGGGTATCGGGCGAACTCAGCCGTTGAGGCGGTTAGAGAAGGAGCTCTTGGCCTCTTCTTCCTGCCGCTGGTAGGCCGCCGCGCTGCCAGCCACGTTCTCCGAGATGTGGTTCAGCTTCTGCTGGAGTTGCTGTGCGTCCTGCTTGTAACGCTCGATCAGCTGCTGGAAGGCAGAGGCGGCCGAGCCCTGCCACGCGCTCGCGACGCTCTCAGCCGCGCCCTCGACGCGCTTCAGGTTGCCCTGCAGCTGGTCGTTCACGTTGTTCATGTCCTGCACGGCCTTGATGAGTTCGGCGTGCCCAGTCTGGTATCCAGCCATTGGGAATGGCCCCCTTCGTTCGTAGACGGTCGTACTCGTTTTCGTTCGTACGCCCCTTGCGACGAAGACAGTGCCATGTTTGGTTCCCCTCCGCTCCCCATTTCAGCGAAGTAGTTGCGCACGTGAACGCTCAGCTAAGGAACTGAAGCAAAACCGCAGGTAGAAGTGGATTCGCTGTTGCGAAGTGCTCCCCTAGCCGTCACCCGATCGGACAACATACGGCGGCGAGTGGCCCGCTGCGGTGGGCCCGTGCAAGGCCGATCACCATCCATCCTCAGTCGGCGATCACCATCGTCTTCACGACCTGTTCACACGCGCCGCGCACGCGGTCCGAACCAGCATCGGTGTACTCGCAACCGACACTGACCTGGACCCGGCTCGTAAACAGCACGTACCAGCGAATGGTCCCGCCCTTCGGATGCTCGCGGTAGTACATGAGGCTCTTGCCACCGTAACTGGCATTTGTGTCGATATCGGAGAACCGGTTGGCGGGCAATTTGGCGTGCAACTGCTCGGCGTGCCGCGCGGGGGTTCCCGCGGTAAGCCGGAACTCCTGAACAGTGATCGAATTGTGGCCACTGGTGTCGTCGTTCGGGTCGATCTCCACCTTTCGCTGCCCAGGCGCGTCCGCGACCTGGCGCCAACCGTCCGGCACCACGAACGCGTAGTCGTACTGCGAGATCCGCCTGCCCGGCTTCCCACCGCCGGAACCACCGAACGGGTGAAATACCAGCAGGACTGTCGCGGCCACCGCGGCGGCGAGCACCACCGATACGCCGGTTATCCACCCTGTCCTGCGGTGACCAGACTTGCGCTCATCCCGGTTCGCCGTACCCGCCGCGGTCGCGACCTTCGCCGTCGGCAGCGCCATCGCGACGGACCCAAGCATCTCGCGACCCTGCCGATAGCCGGGCGACCCTCCCCGCGGTGGCACCGGCGGTCGCGGGCCATCGTCCGGGCGGCGCCGCAGGGTGATCGGAGGCCCGGCGGTCGCAGATACCGCGGACTGATGCCTGGCGGTTCCTGGTGGCGGCGGTGCACCGTGCGGCCGAGGCAGGCCGCCCGTACTGTCAGGGTCGACGCTGACAGCCCGCAACGCCCCGCGCGCGACTATGGTTTCCGGCTGGTCGAGCGCCACCGGTATGACACCGGTGTACTGATGGACCTTCCTGGCCACCATCGGGATCCGGCTCGATCCACCCACCAGGAAGATCGCCACAAGCTGGCTTGGTGCAAAACCGGTTTCCGCGATACACCCAGCAGCGAGCTCGGCGGTTTTCGACAATGGCGCTTCCACCAACCGCTCCAGGTCGGAGCGGTTGAGATGCACGTCATGGAACGGCGGCGGTAACGGCACATCCGTATAGGTGTGACGTGAGAGCGTCTCCTTCGCACTGCGCACATCAGTCCGCAGCACTCGCCGCCTGCGCCGATCCGCGAGTGCCCTGCCTTCGACAAGCTGCCGCCAGTCGTCTGGGTGCGTTACCGCCACCTCGGAACCGATGTGGCCGAGCATCAGCTGGTCGATATCGGCTCCACCGAAATTCGGATCTCCGCGTGTCGCCAGTACCCGAAAGCCGGTGTCAGGCCCGCCGCGATCGAGCGCGGGACGCCTAGGCCGCCGGCCCACTACGCTCACGTCGACGGTGCCGCCGCCGAGATCCAGCACGGCCAATGCAGCTCGTGGAGGCAGCGGGTGGCTGGCGGCGTGAAAGACTGCGGCCGCGACCGGCTCCGGCACCAACAAGACCTCGCGAGCGAGGTCGTGGCCCGCCTGGCGCAGCACCCGTGTGCGGATCACCCCCCAGCCCGCAGGGTGGGTCAGCACCAGCAGGTCGATCTGGGCGCCACCCGCGAACCTGCGCGCCTCATCCACCGCACGCCGGAGTACCGCAAGCACGACATCGACCACCGCGACCACGGTGGTTCCCAGCAGCAGCTCACCCTCGTCGATCCGGCGTTTCGGGTGCGGCTCGTAACGAGACGGGTCGATGGCCGCCTGCCGTTCCGCCTCCTGCCCGACGAAGAGCGTCCCGTCGGCGGCTCCATAGACCGCGGAGGACACCACCGACTGCCCGTCGATGACCACCACCTGCGGTTCGTGCGCGTCTACCGAGGCCGCGACACAGGTACTAGAGGTCCCGAAGTCGACGGCGACGCGCAGGCTCACCGCGGCTGCCGCCGCCGGCAGGTGTGACCGAACGTCACGTTGGTGCGAATCACTCGTTCCAACGTCACATTCGCCCCCGCCTAGCACATTCGGTCATTCTGGTGGGATCCACGCGATCTGCACCCTCTGCTGGCCAACCTTGCGGCTGACCAAGGTCCCGCGACCGGAGGGCTGCTGGGCCGGTTTCACATTGCCCCACAACTGGCCTTCGTCCTTGCTCCCGCTGCCGATCATTCCTGGGCTGGAGATGTCCTTGAGCTTGCCGATAATCGGGTCGAACAACGACCGTGAGGCACCACCGGTCCTGCGGGTGACGATCACATGCAAACCGACGTCCTTGGCCTGTGCCAGGAACTCCGAAATCGGTTGCAGCGGGTTGTTCGTCTGAGTGACAACGAGGTCGTAGTCGTCGACCACGACGAACAGCTCAGGGCCCTTCCACCAGGACCGGTTGCGCAGCTGATCCTGCGTGACATCCGGCCCAGGCAACCGGCCCTCCATCGAGCCGCGGATGTCCTTGATCATGTCACCGAGCTGGTTCGACGAGACCGCGTATCCCAGCAGGTGGTCCGTATTCACGAACCCGAGCATGGTGCGCCGGTAATCCACCAGCAGGATCACAGCCTCGTTCGTGGTGTAGCTGTTCATAATCCCACGCACGACGGTACGCAAGAAGTTCGTCTTCCCGTTCTCCCCGTCGGCGAAATACACGAAGTGCGGATCCCCATCGAAATCAAGGTAGAACGGCGCCAGCTCGTCCTCGTTGACGCCGATCGGGACCATACCCTTACTCGGTTGCGCACCACTCTGCTGGATCTGCGCCACCAGGTCTTCATACGGGAGGAGTTCCGGTAGTAGGCGCACCCTAGGCGCCAGCCTGCCACGCCACGCCTCACGCAACCTGTTACCAGCGTCCGTGATCCCCTCACCCACGGTGTCCGGATCCGAAGAACCATCGATACGTGGCAAACCCACCAAGAAATGCAGCTTGTCCCGAGACAAACCACGACCGGGCCGGCCCGCAGGCACATTCACCGCAACCTTGCGATCAATATCCGACTCCGACGGGTCACCCAACCGCAGCTCGAAACGCGTACCCAACTGATCCTTCAACGCCGGACGGATCTCCGCCCACCGGTTCGTCCCCACCACCACATGCACCCCGAAGGACAAGCCCTGCGCCGCCAGGTTGATCACCGGCATCTCCAGCGACTCGAACTCCTGTTTGAAGCTCGCCCACCCATCCAAGATCAAAAATGCATCACCATGCAGATCCTCCGGCAGCTCGCCACGCCGCTTCCGATTCCGGAAATCCGCCATAGAATCAATCCCGTTATCCCGGAACCGCAACTCCCGCTCCGAGATCAACGTCGTCAACTCCGCCACCATCCGGCGCGCCATATCCGGATCCAGCCGACCCGCGACGCCACCCACATGCGGCAGATTCCGCAACGAAGCCAACGTCCCACCGCCCAAATCCATGCAGTAAAACTGCACCTCTTCAGGGGTATGACTCAACGCCATCGACATCACCAATGACCGCAGCAACATCGACTTGCCAGACTGCGGACCACCCACAACAACACCATGGCCAGCGGCACCGGAAAAATCCGCCCACAACAAATCCCGCCGCTGCTCAAACGGCTTATCCACCAAGCCCAACGGCACCTGCAACCGGCCATTCCCAAAAAAACCAGCCGACGTCAAACCACGATCCTCCGTCGGCGCTGGCGGCGCAGGCAACAACGTATCCAGCGACGGCGGCTCACTCAACGGTGGCAACCACACCTCATGCGCGGGCGGCCCCTGCCCGACCAATCGATCGATGATCAGGTCGAACTGGGTCGGCTCGTTCTTCTCCTCTTCCTTTGCCTTCGGCTGCGGCAGATCGTCGCCCACCGGCTTCTCCGGCTCCTTGACGATCTCGATGTAGTCGGGGACGAAGCGCTTCGGGCGCCGGTCGGCGCTGACCGACCCGGTGTTGGTCACCGGCTGCTGCATGCCGGCGGGACGCCAGGGGCCGGACACATAGGCGGCCTTGAACCGTGTCATCGGCTGACCCTGCATCGCCAGGTAGCCCGAACCCGGCACCGGCGGTAGCTCGAACGCGTCCGGCACACCGATCGCCGCCCGTGACTCCGACGCGGAGAAGGTCTTCAGACCGATGCGGTAGGACAGGTAGGTGTCCAGACCACGCAGCTTGCCTTCCTCCAACCGCTGCGACGCCAGCAGCATGTGCATCTGCAGCGACCGGCCGACCCGGCCGATCTGTAGGAACAGGTCGATGAAATCCGGCTTGTCGTTGAGCATCTCGGAGAACTCGTCGATGCAGATGAACAACGCAGGCAGCGGGTCGAGATCGGCGCCGTTCTCCCGCATCTTCTCGTAGTCCCACACGTTCTTGGCGTTGGCCTGTGACAGCAACTCCTGGCGGCGCGCGCACTCGCCTGCTATGGCGTCGCGCATCCTGTCGACCAGGGTCAGGTCGCCTGCCAGGTTGGTGATAACGGCAGCGACGTGAGGTGAGCGGTCGAAGCCGTTGAAGGTCGCACCACCCTTGAAGTCGACAAGGATCATGTTGAGCTTGGTCGAGGAGTGCGTCGCCAGCATCCCGAGCACGAGCGTACGCAGGAATTCCGACTTGCCGGAACCAGTCGCGCCGACGCACAGGCCGTGCGGGCCCATGCCTTCCTCTGCCGCCTCCTTGATATCCAGTTCGACCGGCTGACCTTGCTCACCTACCCCGAAGGGCACGCGGTACAAGTCCCGCTTCGGCCGCGGCCGCCACGCCTGCTGCACATCGAAGGTCATCGGATCGCCTGGGATTCCCAGCAACTCGAGCATGCCAGGATTGGACAGTAGCGGCTCCTCGTCGCCCGTGCCCTCCTGCTGCGCGCCCAACCGGTACGGCGAGAGCTTGCGGGCCAACGCCTCGGCCTCGACTCTAGTCAACGTGTCCGGTCGGCCGAACCACTCCACACCGGTCGCGCTGCGCGCACCGAGGCGATCCGGCTCCACCGAGAGCCGCAGCCCACGGCGGGCGGTCAGATTGCCTAGTGAGTCGGAAAGGTCGATCAGCGTGACGCCGGTAAGACCCTCCTCAAGAATGAGGTTCTCTTCCCTGCTCACATCACCGTCGTCGATCACGATCACCACGTGCGGCTGATCGGTCTGCGGCGTTGCGTTGCGAGTGAACCGTGGCCGGTCACGCAACTGCTCGTCCAGCCACACCTCCGCCTGAGCAAGGGAGGTGCACATCATCCGCAACTGGCCAATTCCATCGACCATGCTCGGGTGCTGGGCGTGGGGCAGCCACTTCGCCCACTCCCACTCCTCCTTGGCGCGGCCGGACGTGACGATCGCGATCATCACGTCTTCCGGGGTGTGAAAGGTAGCCAACTGCGATACGAGAGATCGGGCGAATCCTCTGGTCAGCTCGCGGTCTCCTTGTAGGCCGACGGCGGCGAAGCCGCGAATGGAAATCGCGATTGGCAACTCGCTGACGATGGAGTACGCACGCACGAACCGGCGCAGCGCCAGCGTGGCGATCGGCTCAAGTTCGTCCACCGGACCTGTCTGTGGCGGCACCAGCCTGGTCGCCAGCCGCTGCGAGCCGCGACATACCCGCAGCTGGCAGAAATCGGAGTCGTTCTGCCGACGCTCCCACATCCGGCGGCTTGCGGCGATCGACCACAACATCGTCGGGTCCGGATGGCTCCACTCGCGCTCGGCACGCTGCTCGCCTGCGGCTTCCCTGGCGCGGTCACGCATCTGTCCCAAGTAGCGGAGGTAATCCTTGCGGTCCTCGTTCATCTCGGCCTTCTTCTGGCCGCCACCGCCGCCACGACCCCCCGCCATCATCCCGACGGTGCCCATCAGCATCATGCCGCCGAACATGATCGACGTCGGGTTGCCGTTGGACGATTTGAACATGAACACCATCATTCCGACGGCGGCCACGATCATGACCACAGGCAACATCTTCATCACCATGTTGCCCGGGATGACCCTCGGCACTTCCGGTGGTGGCTCCAGGTGCACTTCGCCGCCAGGCGGCCGTGGCGCCGACAACCGTGGCGAACGTTTGAACTGCAGCGTGCTCACCGAACTCGCCACCCCTTACTTCACGTCTCCGACACGCCATACTGAGCTTGCCGCAATTGCCTACCACGGCGAGCCGACAGAACGTGCATCCTCCCACCGGAACAGGTGACGGAGCCAGCTCATCCCGTCGGACCCACCACGGCATCCGGTGCGGCCATACTAGGGTTCGATCAAGCGACGGTGGGGTCGAACGCGGGAAAATTGATGTACTGGCCCCAAGCCGGCGACAAGTCTGGCACGATCTGGTGCGCGAACAGACTCAACTGAGCTAGAGAGCTAGGGGGCTTGAGGTGGCGACCGGTACGACCGTGTTCAGCCGGGTGACTGTGGTGGCACCGCGCACTCGCATCGATGTCGCGTTGCCCGCAGATGTGGCGGTGGCTGACCTGCTGCCGATGCTGCTGGAGATGGCGAAGGAGACCACGCCTGACGGCGGCGTGCGCCATGGCGGTTGGTGCCTGGCCAAACTCGGCGGCAGCCAGCTCGACCCCAGCCGCACACTGGGTTCGCTCGGGGTTGTGGACGGCGACCTGTTGCAGTTGCGCAAGCGTTCGGACAACCCGCCCCCTCCGCTGTACGACGACGTGGTCGACGCGATAGCGGAGGCGACACCTTCCAGCTACCGGCCGTGGACCGAGGAGACCGCCAGGAGGATCGGGCACGTCGCGGGTGGTCTCGGCCTGATCGTAGCGGCATTCGCACTGTTCATGGCGGGCCCGGCTGGTGGAGGCCCGAGCGTCGGCCCTGCCATCACCGCGGGGATCGCGGCGATCGCGGCGGTGGCACTCGGTGCTACCTTCGCCCGCTCGTACGACATCCCGACAACGGGGATCGTGGTGGCCGCCGCGGGTGGACTGCCGATGGCCTTCGTCTGCGGTCTCTACGTGGTGCCAGGCGCCCCTGGCAGCCCGGGACTGCTGCTGGGCTGTGCGCTCGTGCTGGTGATCGCTGCCGCGTCGATCTGGTTGCTCGGTACCGGGGTCACCGTATTCGTCGCGGCAGGCACCGCCGCCACGATCGGCTTGCTCGCCTTCCTGGTGGCTATCCTCCTGGATGGCGCGACGGCCGCCGGTGTCGCCGCGGGCGCCACAGCTTTCGCGCTCGCCTGCATCTCACTGCTACCAAGGCTGACCATCCAGCTCGCGAAACTGCCGCTGCCCAACGTGCCGAGCAACGCCGAAGACCTCAAGGACGACGGCGGCTTCCCCGATTTCGCCTCGATTGAACGCCGTGCGGGGCTGGCACACGAGTACATGACCGGCATGATCACCGGCTGCGGTGTGGTGGTCGCGATTGGCGATATGATCGCTGCCGGCTCCCCGCAAATCTGGGGTGCGGTGCTCGCTGGCGTGGCCACCGCGGTGCTGCTGATGCGTGGCCGCAGTTACTCCAACGGCAGCCAGGCCGTCGCCTTGCTGGTCACCGGCATGCTGTCCGGTGCGGGGGTACTGATCGGGTGGTTGTGGCGCTCGGACGCATTCTCACGCAACCTGTGGGTGTTCGCGGTACTGATCATCGTCGGGGCAGGCTCACTGGTGCTCGGGGTGGTCTTCCCGAGCCAGAAATTCTCACCCGTGATGCGCAGGACGGTGGACATCTTCGAAGCGCTGCTGATCGCCGCGGTGCTGCCACTCGCGTTCGCCGTGATGGACCTCTACAGCGTGGTCCGCCACATCAAACTCGGGTGAGGCGGATGGCTCCCCTGCATCACCATCGCATGCTTCGCACTGCCACCGCTGGCGTAGTACTGCTCGGCCTGACGGGACCCGGTATCGCGGGTATGGCCCCGGCCGCAGTGGCCGCCCCACCACCTACCACCACAGCTGCGCAGCCCCCGCCCGCGGGCCAGGCCAACCAGCAGTCAAGCGGTCCGCATCCGGAATTCGATATCCCACATGCGCTGGCGGCACCGCTGCCCGCGACTCCGCCAGCGGTTGTCCCCAGCGCCGCACCTCCGGTTCATGTGAAGCCGAAGCCTGACACCACCTACCGGAAATCGACCGCCTGCATAACCTCAGGGGTCGGCGCGGTACCCATCAAACAGAAACCGTGGGCGCAAGACGCGCTGCAGATACACGAAGCGCACCAGTTCGCGACCGGCAAGGGCGAGACGGTCGCGGTGATCGACACCGGCGTGCACCCGCACCCGCAGTTTGTCGACAAGAACGGGTACAACAGGCTGCATGCCGATGGTGACTACGTACATTCCAACCCCGTAGGCCCCGGTCTCAAGGACTGCGACGGGCACGGTACGGAGGTCGCGGGCATCATCGGCGCCAACACCGGTGGGGTCAGCGGCCAGATCGGTTTCGACGGTATGGCCCCAGACGTGGACATCCTGTCGATCCGGCACACCAGTGCGAACTGGACCTGGCAGGACCCAAGCAAGAATGGCAGCCCCAGCAGTCCCATCACGGCCGGTAACCTCGGCACTCTCGCCGAGGCCGTGGAATGGGTGGTCGACAACCACGCGATTCCCAATGGCCACGTCGCGGCGATCAACATCTCGCTGACCGCCTGCATCCCGGCCAACGCCGCCGTGGACGGCAACTACCGGAAGCTTCAAGCCGCTATCCACAAGGCCGTGGAGAACAACATCGTGGTTGTCGCCGCGGCAGGCAACCTCGCGAACAAGCAGTCATCTGGTTGCACCCAACAGAACGACAACCCCGACCCGACCAAATTGAACTCGATCCCGATCCCGCCGTGGTTCCGCAACGACGTGCTGTCGGTCGGTGCGATGAACAAGCAGGGCGACCCCGCCAACTTCTCGGTGGCAGGGCCATGGGTCAGCGTCGCCGCTCCCGGGACCAACATCATCTCGCTCGATCCTGCCGGCCCGGAGTTGGTCAGCGAGTCTATCGAGGTCAAGGCCAGCAGCCCTGCTGTCGATCAGGGCAGCAGCACCGGTGGTGGTTCCCAGCGGCAGCCGACACCGCTGCAGGGCACCAGCTTCGCGGCTCCTTACGTCACGGGGCTGGTCGCCCTGGTACGGGAGCAGTTCCCATGGCTGAATGCCCGGCAGGTCATGCACCGGATCGAGGCGACCGCACAGCACCCGGCAGGTCCGAGTGGCCGCAACGACTACGTCGGCTACGGCATGATCAACCCCGTCGCGGCGCTCACCGCCGTCGTCCCTGGCGAACCGGGTGAGAATGGTGCGCCGGCCGCTCCCATGGCGAAGGCCACCCAGATCCCCGCCGCGTTGCCACCACCCGCGCGGAGGAACTGGACGGCCATGATCGTGGCTCTCGCCGGTACCGGTACTGGAGTCGGCCTGCTGCTGATCACGCTGTTCGTACTGCACACGATCCAACGCAACAAACGCCGCCGCACCGACATCCCCTAGCCCCTGCTCGATGTCGTCCGGTCGCTGCGGCCTTGCAAAACGGACGGCCGCTGGCGCGCACACGGAGCGAGGCACTGGCCACGGCAGGAACCACCACGGCTAGTTGGCACCGGCGCCGTTGGCCGCGCCCGCAGCCGCGGGCGGATAGCTGCCCGAGTTGGCCGGAGCATCAAACGAGTCATAGGTCTTCTGGGCAGCCCGCATGGTCAGCTCCACTCCTGAGGGCAGCAGGCCGACGATGGAGGCTGGAGCAGGGACGGGATCGGTGAAACCGACGATGTTCGCGGTCCGTTGATCGGGCACGCCGTACTTCGTACCGCGGCTGCTCACCAGGAACAACGGTCCGTTCTTGAATGTCGCGGGTCCTTGTGCGCTGTGCACCACAGCGGCCTTGCCCGGTGGCATCCAGAACGCGTCCACCTTCACGCCATCGGCATTGGGGGTTCCCACCCGCACCGGCGCCGCCTTGTCTGGGATCGGCAGCTGCTTACCGACAGTGACCTCGGTGTGCTCTTTCGGGAACTTCGGGTCGCTGGTGTTCGCTGACCACCCCAAGCAGACGGTCGGAAAGGTGTTCGCGTTAAGCACGTTCGGAATCTGGTCAGGAAAATTGCTGACCTGGATCTCCCCTGGCCGCTTGGTTATCGGCGTGATCTGGGCGAGTTGCCGAACCGGAACGTTGATATTCCCCACGGCGATCTTGGCGCGGATCACGGTCGCCACCGATTGGCTGACGTGCTCGATGCCGTCCTGCAGCACGACGTAGTCCATCGGCTGGCCTGAGCTATCAGTGACAGAAAACACACCGCCGATCTTGATGTTGAGGCCAAAGTTGTCAGGTGATCCCTTACCTGGAATGTCTGGGATCGTGAGATCCCCAACCTGCGGGATCGCGTTGAGCAGAGCGGTGGAAACGGGCCGAGGGCGCACGCCGGTCATGCTGAAGGCCGTGTTGACCGCGTCGTCATTCAGGTCGATCTTGGCACGTACCGCATCGGAACCACGAAGGCTGGAGTTCGGGTCCTGATTGATGGTGCTGGGAGTACGGTAGATCAGGTATGTCTGCTGATCCGGCGCTTCGACCAGAAGCCCCTGGTCCTGCTTCAGGTCGTCGCCGACCGAGGAGATTCCGGCAAGTGCGGTTGTCTTGATGTTCCCTTGGGCCGTCGGGTTGTTCAGATCAGCCGACCGCGCCACCTCATCGCAGACCGCCCACTTGCCGGTCGCCCGCTGGTCAGCCGTGGTCGGAATCAGGTCAGGACCGTCGGCGATGCCGGTGAGCCTGCCGACCGGGATTTTCTGCAATGCTTCGTCGTCCACGGTCTGCGCTGCCACCACGGCCTGGTTCGCGTTAGCGCCGCTCTGCTGCCCCTGCTTGCCGCTCTTGCCCTGCTGCTGGATGGCAGCGTAGATCAACCGGGCGGAGGCCACGTTGAACGTGGGAATCAGCGTCGCAGGCTTGCCCGCGTACACGTAGACCCGTCCCGACTGTGCACTGATCAGGATGCCCTGGCTCGGCTTGGGGTTGGCGGGGTTGAGCAGACCGACCACCAGGAATCCCGCGAGACCGACGATCGCGAGGGCGACGCCTACCATTGTCGCCCTCGAGTGGGTGCGCATCGGGTCGTGCAGCATGACCGCGTCCTTGCGTACGAGCGCGGACTGCATGCGGCGGATCACGAAGCGATACGCCTGAACTTGAGACTTACTTGTAGGTGTTGATGGCATTCTCGGCCTACAGCCCTCCGTGTCGCGGTACGGTTCGGCAGGATAGTCGGACCGGAGACGTCGTGGGTACGGAACGCGCAACCCCATCGGATCTGAGTTCGACGATCGTGTAAACAGACCACCCGCGAGGCAGCGCAGGCAGTCGATCCTGTGTCGTTACAAGGGGGAGAGACCGAACGGATGTCCGTGACAACACCACGTCCTGGGCCGGCAGGCCAGGCTCAGATGCCGACGCCACCGGGTTCCCCGCAGGCTGCCATACCCAAGCCTGCGGGGATCGCGGTGAACGCACGCAGACGGACCCTCGGCGCCAGCCTCGGCTCGCTGCCGGTCGCCAACCTGGTGGTACTCGAACTCGGGCTGGCTGTTGGCCTGGTGCTGCTAGCGATCAACCTTTCGCTGGTTTACGTTTCGATCGCGGTATTCGCGGTGACTGTGATCATCGCATTCCTCCGTCGTCGGGGCCGCTGGTTCACCCAATGGGTTGGTCTTACGCTGCGATACACGTTCCGCTCGCATTCCCGTAGGGCGGAACCGGTCGTGGTAGATGAGGAGTCCGCGCAGGACGACGAGGACGCCGCTGTGCTCGGCGCGCAGGACGCCAGGGTCAACCTCCTGCGGTTGGCGGTGCCTGACCTGGCCGTCGCGCAGAGCGTCGATCATGAACGCAGGCCGGTGGGCCTTGCCTGGCATGACGGCGCATGGACCGCCGTGCTGCTTGTCGACCCATTTCCCGCTCTGGTTCACCAGGTCGGCGGTGCGCCTAGCCTGCCACTGGGCGTACTTGGCCCGTGTCTGGAGGACCGCGGCGTCGTACTCGACGCGATTCAGGTGATCTGGCATTGCTATCCGGGCAGCGCCGCGCTGCCCCCAGCAGCTCCGGCGCTGGCCTCCTACATGGAGGTACTCGGTGCGTTGCCCGCCGCCGCACGGCGCACCACCTGGGTCGCAATCCGGCTTGATCCGCGGCGCTGCGGTAAGGCGATAAGCGAGCGTGGCGGCGGCGTTGTCGGTGCGCATCGCGCCTTGATCGGCGCCGTGTCCCGCGTGCGCAACGCATTGGATGGCCGTGGCGTGCGCACCCGCCCGCTGGACCGGAACGAGTTACTGAAGGCTGGCATCTCTGCCGCCGAGTTGACGGCGGTCGCCGGCGCAGGCAGGCCAGTGGGCCTGACCGAACGCTGGACAGGGGTCACCGCGGCAGGTATCGGGCACGCCAGCTACGCAATCACCGGCTGGCCTAAGGGCAAACCGGCAACGAGCCTCAACGCCCTGACCGGTGTGCGTGCCCTCTCCTCCACCGTCGCGATGTCCGTCTCGCCTGGCGATGATTCCGGTCAGATCGGGTTGCGTGGCCTGGTGCGGGTCAGTGCCAGGACACCAGCCGAACTTTCTGACGCCGACAAACACCTTGCCAAGGCGTCGGAAGCGGTCGGCATGACACTCACGCCACTACGCGGCCTGCAGGTAGCTGGTCTGATCGCCACCATGCCACTTGGCGGTGTCGCGTGAATTACTTCACGACTACCGACCGCGTGATGTGCCGCTCGTTAGCGCCGCGGCCGACGATTGACAGCGAGGTTGAATTGTGAGCGGTAGCCGGGTACTCGATGGCCAGGGTCAGTCCAAGGGAGTGGCGCCGGAGTTTCTGGTGTCGCCTGACGTGCTGAATGTGGTCAGCCCTTCGGGTGATCGCGGCGGTATGTTGCTTGGTTCGGGCATGAATGGCGAGCCGCTGTCGGTCTCCGTACTCCGACCGGCTCCCACCAGGATCGTCTGCGTCGGTGGCCTATACCTGGCCCGACAGGTAGCGCTGCGCGCGATGGCTACAGGAGCCTGGGTGGTCGTGTCCACCGCACGACCGGCGGCGTGGCAGGTGCTGTCGAAAGCGGCAGGCGCCGGTCCGGACGGTCGTCCGACTCCGCTGGTGCAGATCCGCAGGCTCACCCCTGTAGAGTTGCCGAGGCCCACAGAGGACGGCCCGCTATTGGTGGTGCATGACGGCGGCCCGACACCGCAAGAGTTGTTTCCGCCGCGCTCGCCGTGGCAAACCACCGTGTACGTGTTGCCGTATTTGCATCCGCAGGCTGGCGCGGTCGCCAATACCGCCGATCTCGTGCTGATGCAGCGACTTCCCACAGGTCAGGCCCAACTCGCGACGCGCATCTGGCGGCTGCCTCCGCCGTTGATCCAGCAACTAACAAGCTTGAAAGATGATCAAGTAGTCGCCCTTGGCAGGAACCTCTGGCGCCCCCTGCGCCTTGTCACCACCCCCAAAGAGCGTCAGATCCTCGGCCCAGTGCGCCGCGGCGACTGACCACCACGCCCGCCCCGGGTTCCTGCATTTAGCGGGCTAAATGCAGGAACCCGGGCCTACGGCGTACCGCGCAAGCACACGATGGGCATCGTGTCAAGGCCGGCTTCTGCATTTGTGGATAACACGTCGAGGTGTGGATAACTCGGCCATTTCATGCATAACTGGCGTCAGACTGTCAGTCGATGTTGCCACCGTGTTGGCATGGCACGCACACCGATCCCCCACAATATCACCGACGTTT
>JBOHEL010000012.1:0-26314 GCA_050700995.1 Sciscionella sp.
CACCCTCGCCCGAGAACTCACCCTCGACAGATCAGTACGCTATCAACGCATCACCACACACAAACTGTCAGCGAAGTGCTGAGACACATGTGTACGCGAAGTGCTGAGACATGACAGACGGCTATAACCGACGAAGTACTCACGGCACCTGATCAGTCGCTGAGGATGTTGTGTTCGGGTCCGTAGGGGAATCCGGTGAGGTTTTGCGCGCCGGTTTCGGTGACGAGGAAGATGTCGTGTTCACGGTAGCCGCCCGCGCCTGGCAGGCCGTCGGGAATGGTGATCATGGGTTCCATGGATACGACCATGCCGGGTCGCAGGACGGTGTCGATGTCCTCGCGCAGTTCCAGGCCTGCCTCGCGACCGTAGTAGTGGCAGAGCACTCCGAAGGAGTGGCCGTAGCCGAAGGTGCGGTTGGGTAGTAGATCGTGTTGTGCGTAGATCTCGTTGAGTTCACTGGCGATGTCCTTGCACACCGCGCCGGGGCGGATCAGTGCCGCGCCGTGTCGGTGCACCTCGGTGTTGATGTTCCAGTAGTGCCGCGCCGTGTCGCCGGGGTGGCCGTAGAACAGGGTGCGCTCCAGGGCGGTGTAATAGCCGGCGATCATGGGGAAGCAGTTCAGCGAGAGGATGTCGCCGTGGCGAACCTGCCTGCTGGTGGGCCAGTTGTGGGCGCCGTCGGTGTTGATACCGGACTGGAACCACACCCAGGTGTCGCGCAGTTCCGCGTGGGGGAAGCTGGTCGCGATCTCGCGGACCATGGCTTGAGTGCCGACGAGTGCTACCTCATACTCCGGTACGCCCTCGCGTACCGCTTCGACGACAGCGGCGCCACCGATATCGGCTATGCGGGCCCCGTGGGTGATGACGTCGATTTCCTCGGGGGATTTCACCATGCGTTGTGCCATCGCGGCGCCCGCGATGTCGGTGATCTCGATGGCGGGTACCGCCGCGGCGATCTCCGTGCGCAGCACCGGCGCGATGTGATCGTCCTCCACGCCGAGACGGCCGCGCTCGAACCCGGCCCGCTTCAGTGCGGTCGCCACCCCGTGCGTGAAGTTGTCCCGCCGCCAGTCGGTGTAGACCAAGTTATCGCCGAAGCTGTGCCGCCATGGCTGGCCTGCGTCGATGTTGGCCGAGATCGTGATGTGGCCGTGCTGGGTGACGACGAGTCCGTAGTTGCGGCCGAAGGACGTGTAGAGGAAATCGCTGTAATAATTGATGTTGTGGTAGCTGGTGAACAGTACGGCGTCCACATCGGACTCGGCCATCTGCTTGCGCAGCATCAGGACGCGCCGCTCCATCTCGGCATCGGAGAAGGTCGGTGTCACCTTCGTGCCGTTATGGATATCCTTGAGCCGCTCCATGTCCATTCCGATATCTCCTTATTTTGTGACAATCACAATGTTGTGGCCTTCATGTCAGCGGCTTTCCCGCGGTTTCACGGGAGCTGAGCATGGCGAGCAGGGTGAGGGCGGCAGCGCCGACCAGATACCAGGCGGGGGCCAGCTTGCTACCTGTCACCCCGATCAGCAGTGTCGCCACGAATGGTGCGGTACCGCCGAACAGCGCGTTGGCGGTATTGAAGCTGAAAGCGAAGCCGCTGTAACGGACACGAGTGGGGAAAGCCTCGGTGAGAAAGCAGGCAAGCGTGCCGTCATTCATGGTCAGCAGTGCCCCCAACAGCACGGCTATCAGCACCACCCCGATAAAACTTGCCTGCCCCAGCAGGATGAACAACGGCACCGTGAGTACCACGAACAGCGCCGAGGCAGCGATGAGCATCGTCTTACGACCGACACGGTCGGAGAGGGCGCCGGATGCGAATATGAATGCGATGTAGGTGATCAGCGAGATCGTGGTGGCGATGAACGACTGCACCTGACCGAAATGGAGTTCGGTCGACAGGTACGTCGGCATGTAGCTCAGCAGCATGTAGAACCCGACGGCGTTGAGTAGCGTGACCCCGAACGCCAGCACGATGGGTTTACGGTAAGTGAGAAAGGTTTCCTTCATCGGGGTGCGGGCGACATGCTCGGTCTTCTCCAGCGAGCGGAACAGTGGCGTGTCCTCCAGCCGCGACCGGATGTACCACCCAACCAGCCCCAGCGGCAGTGCCAGCAGGAACGGGAGGCGCCACCCGAACGTCGCCATCTGTTGCCCGCCCAGCCCGGCGGTCAGCAAGGTGGCGAGTACCGAGCCGAACAGCAGTCCCGCCGCGGTGCTGGCGGGAACCACGCTGGTGTGCAGGCCGCGTTTTCGGTCCGGAGCGTACTCGGCGAGGAACGCGGACGCTCCCGCGTATTCACCCGCGGCGGAGAACCCCTGCACGAGCCGCACCAGTAGCAGCAGTACGGGTGCGAGTAACCCCACCGAAGCGTATGTCGGCAGGATCGCGATCACAAAGGTCGCCCCCGACATGATCAGGATCGATATCGACAGCGCCGATTTCCTACCGTACTTGTCTCCGAGGTGACCCCACAGGATGCCGCCGAACGGGCGTACCACGAAGGAGATCGCGAACACGCCGAAGGTCGCCAGCAGACCGACCGTCGGACTGGCGGTCGGGAAGAACACGGCGGAAATCGTGGTGGCGAGATACCCGTAAGAGGCGTAGTCGAACCACTCGACGAAGTTGCCGACGAAGCTGGCGCCGATCACCCGCTTGCGGGTACGCCGCACGGTATCGGCGGGCGAGCCGGTGGATGTGTTGCTCGGAATCATGCCCACTCCTCGCGTGGGGCGGCGGGCGCCGCGCAGGAACCGCTGTGGTGTCGATCGATCGGCACATTCATTATGTTGCAACGACAACAACGGCGTTGCGTAAAAACACGGTACGTCCGACGGCGACAGCTGTCAATGGCCAGCTGACTTCAGGCCGAAGTCGTTCCCGCCACGGCCATCGATAGCCGTAGGTCGGCTTGCTCGATTAAGGCAGATGTGAAACGGCGGTGCGCTGAGTGCACCAAGACGTGACCTGGCCGCTCTGGCAACCACACTCCTCGCGGCCGCGCGGAACCGCGCTGCCTCCCACTTCAGGCGATGCTGTTCAGTTCGGTCAGCTGGTCCTGGGAAAGGGTCAGCGCGGCACCGGCGACGTATCGCGCAGATGGGCGACCGATGAGGCGCCGGGGCTTCGGAGATGATCTGGTTCGTGACGTGCGGGCCGTAGAAGTCGCTGGTGTCGATGCGATTGATGCCAAGGCGCACGGCCTCGCCTAGCACGGCCATGGCGGCGTCGCGGTCAGCGGGTGGGCCGAACACGTGCGGGCCCGCCAACTGCATCGCGCCGTACCCCATCCGGGTAAGCGCGCGGCCGAATAGCGTGCTCCGGGACGGCACACCGGCATTGTAGCGAATGCTTGACGGGCGTGTCTGATTCAGCATACCGTGTATCGAGCGGTCAGGGTGCGTACCGGGCAGGAGACCCGCGAGCAGCGTCACCACGACATCCAGGGAGCATTACCATGCCGACGAGCCCGTTCCGTGCCTCCGCAACCATCACGAAAAGCTGGGAGCACTTCGCTTTCAGCGTCAACGAGGGCGTGGCGACCGTAGTGTTGAACCGCCCGGACAAGCTGAACGCGTTGACCTTCGAAAGTTACGCTGATTTGCGGGATTTGTTGCATGAGCTGCCTTACCGCGGCGACACCAAGGTGCTGGTTATTCGCGGCGAAGGAAAGGCATTCTGCGCGGGCGGCGATGTCAACGAGATTATCGGCGAGCTGATCGATATGGATGCTCACGACCTGATGGCATTCACGAAGATGACCGGAGATGTTATCCGGGCGATGCGGGAGTGCCCGATCCCGATCATCGCTGGAATCCAGGGCATCGCCGCAGGCGCTGGATCGGTGATCGCGCTGGCCTCGGACTTCCGCGTCGTGAGCCACTCGGGGCGATTCGCCTTTCTTTTCACGAAGGTGGGGTTATCCGGTGGCGATATGGGCGCGGCCTACCTGTTACCCCGCGTCGTCGGTGCCGGGCGCGCCACCCATCTGCTGATGCTCGGCGACACCATCGACTCCGCCACCGCCGAGCGGTACGGCCTGGTGAGCGAGCTTGTCGCTGACGATGAATTGGACGGCGCCGTCGCGACACTGGCGAGCCGATTGGCCGACGGTCCGACGCTGGCTTACAGCCAGACGAAGGCGCTGATCACCCGGGAGCTCGACATGCCAATCGGCAGCGCGATGGAGCTGGACGCCATGACGCAGGCGTTGTTGATGACCAGCAAGGATCACTGCGAGTTCCACGATGCCTTCAACTCGAAGCGGAAGCCGCAATGGACCGGACGGTAGGCCCCCATGCGGGAGCTACGGCGGGCGAGCATGTCGAGCCCGAGGGTATCCCGGTGTTCCCATGACTACGTCGAGGGTCTGCCTGGTCACCGGCGCCAGCCGCGGTATCGGCCGATCGGTGGTTCAGCGCCTGGCAGCCGATGGGCATCGGGTGGCACTGGTCGCACGTTCCCAAGAGGGCATCGACGATGTGGCGCGCGAGATCGGTGGCGAGGTGATGACCATCGCGGCCGACGTGACGGAAATTGCCGACGTGTCGAGAATGTTCGGCGAGGTCGAGCAGCGGTGGGGTTCGGTCGAGGTTCTGGTGGCCAACGCCGGGTCTGGCACCGCCGCACCGCTGGTGGACACCACCGACGATGTGTGGTCTCGTGCCATTGAGCTGAACCTGACAGCACCATTTCGCTGCGTGCGGCGTGGGCTGCCTGGCATGCTCGACAACGGCTGGGGCCGGATCGTTATCGTCGCATCGGTGGTAGCCAAACGGGGTGAATCCGAGGTAAGTGCCTACACGGCAAGCAAACATGGGGTGCTCGGTCTGGTGCGCGCCGCTGCGGCGGAGGTAGCGAGTAAGGGGGTGACGATCAACGCTGTGTGCCCTGGCTATGTGGACACCCCGATGACCGAGCGGACGGTGGCAGCCATCAGCGCGCGTACCGGGCGGTCGGCACAGGACGCCAGGGATGCGCTGGCGCGCAGCCAACCCATCGGGCGGCTGATCGACCCCGCCGAGGTGGCCGAGGCGGTGCGCTTCTGCGTCGTCAACGGGGCGGTCACAGCGCAGGGCATCAACGTTGACGGGGGAGCGGTGCAGTCATGAACGTCGAGCACATCAATCCCGTCGAGCTCGGCGCGCCATCCGGATTCTCACACGCGGTGCGTGTCAGCGGCGGTACCACGGTGTATCTCGCTGGGCAGACAGCGCTCAATGCGGAAGGTGTCATCGTAGGGTGCACCGTGGTAGAACAGTTCGAGAACGCGCTCGCCAGCATGCTTACCGCCTTGCGGGCCGCAGGTGGGTCGCCGGAGGATCTGGTGAGCCTCACCATCTACCTACTCGATATCGAGGATTACAAGGCGCACGCGAGTGAGATCGGCGCGGTGTGGAGAATGCTCATTGGCACCAGCTATCCGGCGGTCGCGGGTGTCGGTGTCGCTCGGTTGTGGAATGCCGAGGCGTTGGTGGAGGTGCAGGGAATAGCCTGCGTCCCCTCGGATGACATCAGGAGCCAATGATTCCCATCGCGTACTCGCGTGCGGGCCCACTGAGCGTTCGGTTCAGATCGTCGAACAACTCGCCCGCGATCACCCCGTTCCAGCCGGGTGGCAGCAGGGAGAGCGGCAGACCGGGATCAAGGTAGGGCAGCCTGCGCCACGTCGTGAGCATCGGCACGTATTCGCTGAACGCCTCCCGGAATGGCAGGCCTGTGGACATCGCGCGGTCGAGTATCGGGCGGTGACGCGTGATGAAGTCGGCGTACAGCACGGCCAATTCGTCGAGGTTCCACCACGCACGTACCTTCGACCGCAGGTCGCCGAATGCCAAGTGTTCAGATCGAAACATGTCGACATAGGTGGACAATCCGCGCCGTTCGAGTGTCTCCCGCGTCTCCCGCGCGAGGTTGCCCGGTGCCACCCACACGCCAGGGGCTGCGGTCCCAAACCCCAGTTGGGTCAAGCTGCTGCGAAGGGCATGACGCTTCTCGCGCTCGGATTCCGGGATGGAAAAGACAACCAGCACCCACCCATCGTCGATGACCGCCCGGTTGCGGTCGAAGATCCGGATATCGCCTTCCGCGAGTACGTCGAGGATCGCTTGCGACGGTGCGTAGCCTGCTGCCGACCCGTGCTGCCGGGCCACCAGGGTGCCACGACGTTTGAGGCGGGAGATCGACGACCGCACCGCGGGCCCGTCCACCCCGAGTATGTCCATGAGCCGGACAATGGACGCCACGGACAGCCAATTGTGTTCGGTACGGGCGTAGAGGCCGAAGATCGACACTATTAGCTGGCGAGGTCGTGCCGGGCCGGCGCGGCTGGTCTCCCGCTCCACACTCCGCGTTCCTGTCGTCATGGACTCACGATAGAGGATGCTCACGTGACGGCGTCCAGTGTCGCCGCCGACCCGAGGAATGTGTATCTCTTATGTTTGACGTACGTCAGAACTAGGACATATTGTGGTCTGTATCGGGTCTACCCATGGAAGGCCAGCCATGACGCTGTCTCCGTCCGCGCATCTCGACACATTCTGCAGAGATCACCTGCCGCCACAGGAGCTGTGGCCCGAATTGGAGTTCACCTTGCCCCGGCTGGGCTACCCAGGCCGGTTCAACTGCGCATCGGCGCTCCTGGACGACGCGGTGGCCAGGTATGGCCCCGATCGCGCCTGCCTGGTGTCACCGACCGAGCAGTGGAGCTACGGGGAGTTGTGTCATCGCGCGAATCAGGTGGCGCAGGTGCTCACCGAAAACTACGGTCTGGTGCCCGGCCAGCGGGTGCTGTTGCGGGGTCCGAACAATCCGTGGCTGGTGGCATCCTGGTTCGGGGTCATCAAGGCGGGCGGTGTTGTGGTGACGACGATGCCCCTGCTGCGCAGCGCGGAGTTGACGAAGTTGATCGAACTGACCAGATCGACTGTGGCGTTGTGCGATCATCGTTTCGCCGATGAGCTCACTGGGGTCCCGGATGGTCCGACCACGGTGCTCTACGGCGACAGCGGACCGGATGACCTGCGGGCCCAGTGCGCCGTCAAATCCGGTGTGTTCACCAACGTCGAGACCGCCGCCGACGACGTCGTGATGCTGGCGCCGACGTCGGGCACAACCGGGCTGCCGAAAGTGACGATGCACTTTCACCGCGATGTCCTCGCGATCGCGGACACCTTCTCCTGGTACGTGCTCAAGCCCACTGCCGAGGATGTGTTCACCGGTACGCCGCCGCTGGCCTTCACCTTCGGTCTCGGCGGCTTGGTGATCTTCCCGTTACGGGTGGGAGCATCGGCGCTGCTGCTGGAAACGGCGAGTCCTGGCGAACTTGCGGACGCGGTTGCACGACACACAGTGACGGTGCTGTTCACCGCGCCGACCGCGTACCGGGCACTGTTGAAGTTGGGCAAAGCCGATCAGCTTTCCGGGTTGCGCCGCTGTGTTTCCGCAGGCGAGCACCTTCCTGGCGCAGTCTGGCAGGACTTCTATGCGCAGACCGGAGTTCGAATCATCGACGGTATCGGTAGTACCGAGATGCTGCACATATTCATCTCCGCTGCCGACGGGGAGATCCGTCCAGGCGCGACCGGCAGGGTCGTACCGGGTTACCGCGCCGCGATCCTTGATCACGACGGCGAGCCGGTGCCCGACGGCACGCCAGGACAGCTAGCGGTCGTCGGGCCCACCGGATGTCGGTACCTGGCCGATGCGCGACAGCGCGACTACCTGGCGCGCGGGTGGAACCTCACCGGTGACACCTATATCCGTGACGCCGACGGGTATTACTGGTACCAGTCCCGCAGTGACGACATGATCATCTCCTCGGGATACAACATCGCCGCACCTGAGGTCGAGGAGGTGCTCGGTCAACATCCGAACGTGGTGGAATGCGCGGTAGTCGGGCGCAGCGACCCAGAGCGCGGCATGGTCGTGCACGCAGCGGTGGTCCTCGCACCCGGCAGGAACGGTGACAGTGCGACGGTTCGTGAGCTGCAGGAATTCGTGAAGCAGACCGCCGCGCCATACAAATACCCGCGCAGCATCGAGTTCCTCGACGCACTGCCGCGGACGGAAAGCGGAAAGCTCCAGCGATACAAGCTGCGCGAGCCCAAACCGGTGCCGCGATGAAGGTCGGGTTTTCGAGTCCGGCGAGTGCCGTGATCGAGCCCGTGTGACCGTTGCCGACGGAGAGGACACCATGAGGATCGCGGTAGTCGGAGGCGGCCCGGGTGGGCTGTACTTTTCCGCACTTGTCAAGCAACTCGATCCCAGGCATCAGGTGACCGTCTGGGAGCGCAACGCCGCGGCGGAAACGTTCGGCTTTGGTGTGGTGTTCAGCGACGAGACCCTCGGCGGCATCGAACACGCGGACACCACGGTGTATTCGCGGATGCAGGAGTGCTTCGCCAGGTGGGATGACATCGACATCCATTTTCGCGGCACGACGTACACCTCGGGAGGGCAGGGCTTCGCGGCACTCAGCCGTAAGAAGCTGCTGCTGATCCTGCAGAACCGTTGCCGCGAGTTGGGCGTTGAGGCGCACTACAGCACGCAGGCCCCGGATGTCGAGCATCTGGCGGCCGAGTACGACATCGTGCTCGCCGCCGACGGTGCCAACTCGACGATCCGCGGCAGATACGCCGGTGTCTTCGCTCCCTCCCTTGAGCGCAGGCACAGCAAGTACATGTGGCTCGGCACGGATAAGGTATTCGAGGCCTTCAAGTTCTATATTTGCGAAACACCCCACGGAATCATGCAGGTCCACGGGTATCCCTACGGCGAGGATGGCAGCACCTTCATCGTCGAGATGCACGACGATGTGTGGAAACGGGCAGGGTTCGCGACGTCCGCCGACCGAACCTTCGCGCCAGGCGAGAGCGACGAACGCTCCATTGCCGCGATCAAGGGCATGCTCGGCGGGTTCCTCGGCGGCCACAATGTCCTGTCGAACAACTCGCGGTGGACGAACTTCACCACCGTCCACAACGACACTTGGCGTCGTGGCAACGTTGTGCTGCTTGGCGACGCTGCCCACACCGCGCACTTCTCCATCGGGTCCGGAACCAAGCTGGCCATGGAAGACGCACTCGCCCTGGTGGCATGTCTGCACGAGCACAGCGGCCTTGAGCAGGGCCTTGCCGCATACGAGGCCGAACGCGGGCCGGTGGTGGCATCGACCCAGCGCGCGGCGCAGGCCAGCCTGGAGTGGTTCGAGAATATCGCTCAGTACACCCACCAGGAACCGGCACAGTTCGCGTTCAACATACTCACCCGAAGCCGCAGGATCACCCACGACAATCTGCGGCTGCGCGACCCGGAATTCGTCGCGACCTTGGATGCTTGGTACGCCGAGCATGAGGTCCGCCGCGGCGCCGTCGCAGGCGAACCTACCGTGCGCCCGCCGATGTTCCAGCCGTACCGCATCGGGCAACTCGAACTCAAGAACCGGATATCGGTGTCCTCAATGGACATGTACTCGGCGGTCGATGGCGTGCCCGGCGACTTCCACCTCGTCCACCTTGGCAGCAAGGCGCTCGGCGGCCCGGGACTGGTGATGACCGAGATGGTGTGCGTTGCGCCCGAGGGGCGCATCACCCCCGGCTGCACGGGGCTGTACAGCGCCGAGCAGGAGGTGTCATGGCAACGTATCGTCGATTTCGTACACGGCCAAAGTACAGCGAAGATCGGCGTGCAGTTGGGGCATTCGGGCCGTAAGGGCTCGACAAAGCTGATGTGGGAGGGCATCGACGAGCCGTTGGTGCAGGGCAACTGGGAGGTTGTGGGTCCCTCGCCGCTCAAGTATTCACCCAACAGTCAGACCCCGCGTGAATTGACCGTCGCCGACCTCGACGTCATCACCGGCCAGTTCGTCCTGTCCGCGAAATCGGCGGCCCGTGCGGGTTTCGACCTACTTGAGCTGCACTGTGCCCATGGCTACCTACTCTCGTCGTTCCTATCCCCGCTGACCAACCGACGCGCCGACCAATACGGCGGTTCGCTGGAGAACCGGTTGCGCTTTCCGCTGAGGGTTTTCGATGCCGTAAAGCAGGTGTGGCCGACTGATCGCCCGCTTTCGGTGCGGATCTCGGCCACAGACTGGGCTAAGGGCGGAAACGAGGTTGAGGATGCCGTGGAGATATCCCGCACCTTTGCCGAGCACGGCGTCGATGCCATCAACGTCTCGACCGGACAGGTGGTGGAGGCGGAAAAACCGGTGTTCGGGCGCAGTTACCAGACACCGTTCGCGGACCGTATCCGCAACGAGATCGGTAAAAAATACGGCACCACGGTGATCGCCGTGGGTGCGATCTCGTCCTACGACGACGTGAACACGGTACTGCTGGCAGGGCGGTCAGATTTGGTCGCCCTCGGACGCACCCATCTGTACGACCCCCAGTGGACGTTGCACGCTGCCGCCGACCAGGAGTACACCGAGGCTGGCGCGGAGTGGCCCAACCAGTTCGCGGGCGGCAGCCGGAAACCTCCAACTGGCCGTGCGGACGGGCCGCGTCCGCGACTGGAGTTGATCCGCGAGGGCGAGACCGGCACCCGACATCAACGTTGGGTGCATCCGGTTGCCCGGCCGAGCTGATCGCCACGTTCCGTCCGGACGTGCTGCCGGGCACCGGTGAATCAGGGTAGCGCGCGCCGTTCGGTCTGTGTCAGAAGAACGTGACGTCGCCGCGAAGCGCACCCCTGCTCGCCTGATATCCCGATCGGGCCGCATGGCCAGCCGTTGATCAGCACCCTGTGGCCATCCTCGGTTGGCGCCAGATGGGCGGTTCACCTGCCGACGAGGGTGTGTGCCGCTGCCTCGATGTCGGCCTCGGAAACCATCACCAGATGGGCCGCATCGCCCAGCGGGACGTAGCTGTCCTCGCTCGCGACCCGCGCCATGCGGCCGTCGAAACCGGTGTCGACCAGGGCCGTGATCACCGCTTCGGAGACCCCGCCCGTCGACCGAGTCTCGTCCACGACCAGCACGTTCCCCGTCGCATTCGCCTCGCGCAGCAGGTCATCCACCGGAAGCGGTGCGAGCCAGCGTAGGTCGAGCACCCGCGTGTGAATTCCAGCCCGCTCCAGACGGCGCACGGCACGCAGGCTCAGGTAGAGGCCGTTGGCGAACGTGACGATCGTCAGGTCGGTGCCATCGCCGTAGGTGCGGCCGTTGCCGAGCGGGACGTGAGCGTCCGCCCAGCTGCAAGGCGCGGCATACGAGTCGAGCCATCCGTTGTCGCCCTCCTCGTGCAGGTCGCGGGTGTGGTAGCGCGCGATCGGTTCCAGGTAGACACAGACCCGCCCCTCGGTCCGCGCCGCGGCGACACACGTACGCAGCATCCCGGCCGCGTCACCCGGCCGCGCGGGCGAGGCGATCACGATCCCAGGGATGTCACGCAGCACGGCCACCGACGAGTCGTTGTGGAAGTGGCCGCCGAATCCCTTTTGGTAGCCATAGGATGCGACGCGCACCACTATGGGGTTGAGGTACTGCCGGTCGGAGAAGAACGCCAGGCTCGCGGCCTCACCGCGCAGCTGATCCTCGGCGTTGTGCAGGTAGGCGAGGTATTCGATCTCGGGGATCGGCAGCAAACCGCTGACGGCGGCGCCGAGTGCGAGGCCGAGCACTGACTGCTCGTCGAGCAGCGTGTCGAAGACCCGTGCCTGGCCGACCTTCTTCGCCAAGCCGCGCGTCACGCCGTACACCCCACCTTTGCGGCCCACGTCCTCCCCAAACACCACGGCCTCCGGGTATTCCGCGAGGGTGTCGGCGAGTGCCCGGTTGATCGACATGGCCAGTGTGAGGGGACCCTCGTCCTCGGGCAGCCTGCCGCCGAAGACCTTGAGCCGCGCCAGCTTCGGCGGGGCTTCGACGGCGCAGGCGTTCAATGTTTCGGCGGGGCCGGGTCGCAGCGGCCGGATAACCTCCGCACGGGTGCGCAGCGGCGCCTCGCCAAGCACATCGACCGCGACATTCATCACCTCTGATCGCTTGTCCTCGTAGGCCTGCACGACCTCGTCCGCGCTCAGCGCACCGTAATCGACCAGGAGCTGTGCGGTGCCGAGCAGCGGATCGTGGTCGAGGTCGGCCTGCATGTCGGATGGGCGGCGGTAGGCCTGTTCCACGTCCGAGCCTGCGTGCCCCATCAGCCGCACGGTCCGCAGGTGGAGGAACGCCGGGGCGCGGCGCCGACGCACCCAGTCCGCCGCCTCCTGTGTCACCGCAAGCGAGTCGGCGAGGTCGCAGCCGTCGGCGGTGAAGTAGCGCAGCCCGGCCCGGCCTGATCCGCCACCCGGTCTCGATACGGCTCGGTTGTCCAGCCACGCTGAGGTCCCGCTGTATGTTGCTGCGACCCAGCCTTTCGGTGTGGGCACACTGATGCCGATCCCGTTATCCTCACACACCAGCAGCAGCGGCATCGGCAGACCCTGGAAGCTCGCATGTGCGGCGGCGTTGATCGCACCAACCGCGGTGGAATGGTTCGCCGAGGCGTCGCCGAAGCTGCACACAGTGACGGCGTCCGTTGGCCAGGGGGAGGGCGCCTTCAGTTTCTTGGCGCGCTCGATCGCGAAGGCGACGCCGACCGCCCTGGGCAGGTGGGAGGCGATGGTGGACGTCTGCGGCAGGATCGCAAGGTCCCGGTGGCCGAAGACCTTGTGCCGTCCGTGCGACATCGGCTCGGATGCGGCCGCCGCGACCCCGAGCAGCACATCGCGTATGCCGTCATGACCGTCGATCTGCGCGGCGCGGGCGAGGTAGAAACCGCCAGAGCGATAGTGCAGCAGCGCGGGGTCATTTGGACGCAGCGCCGCTGCCACGGCCGCATTGCCCTCATGCCCGGCGGACCCGATCGTGTAGTAGCCGCGCCCCTGGGTCTGCATCCAACGGGCCGCCAGATCCAGGTGCCTGCTGCCGAGTTGCGCGTCGAAGACGTCCAGCAGCCGCTGCGTGTCACTGGCGTCGAGTGGGCTCCGCGGGCGCAGTCGCTTCGCGGCCGCCAGGAAATGCGCGTCCGTGGCATCCTCGGCGCGCGGGACGCCACCCGCCTCGGCGGCGGACTGCTGCATACGATGAGGGGACGCGATGAAGGGCATGGTCCTAGCCTCGCCTATTCGCGGGTGGCGTAGTAGCGCCGCGGCCACAGACCTTCGTAAGGAGGTCACAAGCGCTGGTTGCGCCTCGCGCAGCATGGCTCCGCGCGGCGGGAGCAGGCGCGGGTGGGTGGCTGTTCCGGTAACCTGGCGTGATGCGCGGATCCTGTGAGAACTAGACGCCTATGCTGAGCCCAATTCACCTGCGGACCCTGGTGGCCGTGGTCCGCACAGGATCTTTCGCCGATGCAGCCCGAGAACTGGGCTACACCGGCTCCGCTGTCTCTCAACAGATCGCTGCCCTCGAACGGGCCGTCAAGGTGCCGCTGTTCGAACGCACCACACACAGCATTCGCCCCACGCCCGCGGCCGACTATCTGGCAGAACGTGCTCGAGCCGCACTGGCCGACCTCACCTCGCTGAAGGACGGGCTCGCCTGGATCGAGCAGGGCGGCGCAGGTCGCCTGCGCATCGGCAGCTTCCCCACGGCCAGTGAGCGGCTGCTGCCACAGGCGCTCGCGCGCTTCGTCGCCGAGCGCCCAGCCGTCGAGATCATGCTGGACGAGGGTGAACCCGATGAGCTGACCGCGCTCCTGCAGGACGGTGAACTCGACATCGCACTGGTGTATCGCTACGACCGAGTGCCGAGGGTATGGCCGCGCGGACTGCACGCCACGGACCTGCTGGACGAAGACCTTGTCCTGCTGCTGCCAGCAGACCACGCACTGACCGAGCGGGACCACCTGCGTCTCGCGGAGCTCAGCGAGCAGAAGTGGGTCACGGCCTGTGAAGGTACGGCGGGCTCCGCCTGCCTGCATCACCTGTGCGCTGACGAGGGGTTCCAGCCCTCCGTCGTGGTACGCAGCAACGACTACGACGTGATCCGTGCGTTCGTGCGCTCCGGTCTGGGGATAGCCCTCGTGCCCGCGCTGAGCCACGTCAGCAGTGACGGCGTGTGCTCGCGCATCCAGGTCGATCTGCCTGCTCGCAGGCGGGTGACCTTGCTGCACAAGGATCCACGGTTCAACCCGGCGGTGACCGCGCTGCTGTTGTGCCTCGAGCGGTCGAGCGCCCAGCTGGCGCAGTCGATGACCGGGGTGTCCGTAGCTGCTCGCTGACGGCCTCTCGGCGGAGCGGTCAGACGGAGAAGTCGACTCCCTGGGCCAGAGGTAGCTCGCCTGAGTAGTTGACAGTGTTGGTCGCGCGACGCATGTAGGCACGCCAGGCGTCCGAGCCCGATTCGCGCCCTCCGCCGGTCTCCTTCTCGCCGCCGAACGCGCCACCAATCTCGGCACCGGAGGTGCCGATGTTGACGTTGACCAGACCGCAGTCCGAGCCTGCGGCACTCATGAACCGCTCCGCCTCTGCCTGGTCGGTGGTGAAGATCGACGACGAAAGTCCCTGCGGCACAGCATTGTTCAGCGCGATCGCCTCGTCCAGATCCCGGTAGGGAATGAGGTAGAGCAACGGTGCGAATGTCTCGCGCGTCACGATGTCAGTCTGCTCCGGCATCCGCACGACGGCAGGCCGCACATAGTAGGCGTCCGGCGCCGCATCGGCCAGCTGTCGCTCCCCGCCGACGAGCACCTTGCCGCCCTCCTCCTGCGCCTGCTTCAGCGCATCGGACATGGCCTGGTATGCCGTGCCGCCGACAACCGGGCCGACCAAAGTGCCGTCCATGGTCGGATCGCCGATCGGCAGCCGCTCGTACACGGCGGTAAGGCGCTTGGCCAGCTCGTCGGCCATCGACTCCTGCACGAGGACCCTGCGCATGGTGGTGCAACGCTGCCCGGCAGTGCCCGCCGCGGCGAAGACGATGCCGCGCACCGCCAGATCGAGGTCGGCCGACGGGGTGACGATGGCCGCGTTGTTGCCGCCGAGTTCGAGCAGGAAGCGCCCGAAGCGGGCAGCGACGCGCTGGCCGACGGCCTGCCCCATGCGGGTCGATCCGGTCGCGCTGAGCAGGGCCACGTCCTGGTGGTCCACCAGCCGCTGTCCAACGTCGGCACCACCGATCACGACCTGACTCAGGTGGGCCGGTGCACCAGCCGCCGTGATCGCCTGCTGCAGCACGGCATTGCACGCCAGGGCCGCGAGCGGCGCGGTCTCTGAGGGTTTCCAGACGACTGGGTCACCACACACCAGAGCGATCGCGGTGTTCCAGGACCACACAGCAACTGGGAAGTTGAACGCGCTGATGACGCCGACCACGCCGAGCGGGTGCCAGCTCTCCATCAGGCGGTGTCCGGGTCGCTCGGAGGGCATGGTGCGGCCGTAGAGCTGCCGTGACAGGCCCACCGCGAAGTCGCAGACGTCGATCATCTCCTGCACCTCACCGAGCGCCTCCGAGCTGATCTTGCCGACCTCCAGGCTGATGAGGGTGGCGATGTCGGTCTTGTGCTCCCTCAGCAGGTCGCCGAATCGGCGCACCAGTGCGCCACGTGCGGGTGCGGGGGTGTCCCGCCAGGTCGCGAAGGCGTCGCGGGCATTCGCGACGCAGTCGTCCACACCGTCCAGGCTGGTCCACGACAGGCTGGCGAGCTTGGCGCCGTTGATCGGCGAGCGGGAGATCTGATCACCGGTCAGCGTGTCGAGGTCCACGCCGCAACGCCGCAGCGCTGAGCGTGCCTGTGCCTGCAGGTGATCGGCGGAGGGGAGTGCGGTTGTCGTCATGATGCCGTCTTCCGTTCTGTGGTCAGGTGCTGCCGGTGCTGTCACGATGTTCAGCTCCGGTCTGATGTGGTGATCTGCAATCGGGAGGCTGACATTCAGGCTGCCGATACCCCGCGAGTCTCGTCGGCGCGCACCTGACCCCGCTGCCGCATCGCGGCAAGCACCCGCTCCTGGGCGAGCTCGCGTGCCGCGGCGTGGGGTGTCACGCCGCGGGCGCGGCTCTCATCGAGCACCGTGACAGCGTTGGCGCGCATCTTGGCGGAGATCAGATCGACGATCTGTGCCAGTTCGGTCACGAACGGGGAATACCTGCCATCCATGGAGAACGCCGCGGCAACGACGCCGCCTGCGTTGGCGATGAAGTCCGGAACGACGGCAATACCACGCGATGCGAGCACCTCGAGCCCTTCCGGAGTCGTCGGCATGTTGGCGCCCTCCACGACCAGCCGGGCCGTCGTGGCACGAGCCACGCTGGCATCGACGACGTCCTGTGTCGCAGCGGCCACCAGGATGTCGCACTTCACGCCGAGTGCGTCCCCAGCAGGCCGCGCGCCACCATACTCATGCACGCAGGCGTCACCGGCGGCCGTGTGCAGCCGCAACAGCCGTGTCAGGTCGAGCCCGTCTGGATCGTGCACCGACCCGACCGCGGTGGAGACGCCGACGACCGTCGCGCCCAGTGCGTGGAACCGCCGCGCCGCCGCGGTCCCGACGGCACCGAAACCCTGAATGACGACGCGAGCGTCCTTCATCGGCAGGTCAATGCGCTGCGCCGCGGCATCGGTCGCCTCGGCCACCCCGAACCCGGTGACCCCCAGCTCGTCGTACGGCAACCCGCCAAGGGCGCGCGGCAACCCGACCGCGGCACCACGATCGCCAAGCTCATCGACGAAGATCGCCGCGTCCGTCTCGGATAGTCCCATGTCAAGGCCGAAGACATACTCCGAGGGCACCTCATTGGCGAGGGCACGCGCGAAGGCTCGCAGGACCGCCTCCTTGTCGGGCGCGTTCGGGTCGCCGAGGATGCCGGCCTTGGCCCCACCCTGGAACAGGTCGACCGCGGCCCACTTCCAGGTCATGGTGCGGGCCAGGCGCGCCACCTCGCGAACGGTCAGCGTGGGACTCATCCGGGTCCCGCCCTTGCCCATGCCGCGGGCGGTGTTGTCAAGGACGAGCACGCCCCGCATGCCTGACCTGCGGTCGGACACACAGACCACCTTCTCCGGGCCCCACTCGTCCATGAGCTCGAACACGTCGTCAGTCACCAGTTCTCCTTTGCCGCGGTTGCACCGCTTCGGCCTTCAGGGCAAGGGCATCGAGCACATCGGCGACGACCGGCCGGGTGAGCACACTCGCTCGAGCCACCGCAGTCAGCCTGCGCTCCAGCCCGGGCTTGTGAAGGCTCCGCACTTCGACGGACGCGGAACCAGCGTGCACGGACAGCTGGGGGATGACAGCCACGCCATGTCCCGCGGCGACGGCACGCACCAGGACCAGCAGGTCATCGGTCTCCCAGTGCACATCCGGCTCGAACCCCGCCGCTCGGCAGGCAGACCTGAGCGCTCGCCCGCAGGCAGCATCATTCGGTGGCATCACCCAGCGTGCGTCCGCCAGGTCGAGCAGGCGTGGCCTGGCGGGTATGCGGGCACCCACCGGGACGACGGCCACCAGCGGCTCGGCGAGCAGCACTCTGGCGACTGTATGGTCCGGCAGCGCGATCGGGACATAGTCGTACTCGTCGATTATCGCCACGTCGGCGTCGCCGTTGACCACCATGTCGAGGGAGACACTTGGCTCGGCAACGAACACCGATACGTCGATGCCGGGTTGATCATGAGCCAGCGCTACCAGCGCATCCGATACGAAGGTGACGGCGGCACTGGAGACACCGGCAATGGTGACCGTTCCCGCGTGAGTGCCGAGCATTCGATCGAGATCCGCTCGGGCTGCGACGAGTACGTCCGCGACCTCCTCGGCACGGGCCACCAGTAACCGGCCCGCCCCGGTGAGCGTCGCACCACGGGGCGAGCGGTCCAGCAGCGGCATGCCGACCTCGCGCTCGAAGGCGGTCAACTGCTGCGACACGGCAGACGGGGTGAGTCCGAGCGTGCGGGATGCCGCGGAGATGGACCCGCGCAGTGCGGCCTCGCGTAGCAGCCGGAGCCGACCTGCGTCCAGCGGAGCGAGAGACCGGCTCGACTTGGGCAGAGGGCCCGGCGATGTGGTGTGGTGGTCGCTCATCACGGCTCGATGTTGCTGCGCAGGTAGCCGGGAGGAGGTGCATCGTCGACGGCGAGCGCGACGGCTGCTCTCGCGGCAATAGGCCCGACGAGATTGCCCGATCCGCTGTATCCACCGCACGCCACCACTCCGTCGTCCACCCCGATGCACAGGGCGCGTTGGTCGGCGGTGTAGCCGACCGATGCGGCCCAGCGGTGCGTGACGGTGACCGGCCCTCCGGCAACTCTCGCGGCCGCGCTGTCGATCCAGCGCTGCACCTGCGGCGTCGGCTCGTCCTCGACGGTGGTCTCCTGCGTGGCGAAGTGGTCGCGTCCGCCACCGATGAACAGACGGCCCGACGGGCCCTGTTGCGCCCATTCGTATCCCGCGCGGTAGCTCACACCGCAGGGCAGGCGGCCGGGAGTGATCGGCCTGGTGGCGACCATCTGCAGTCGCATCGTCTGTACCAGCGGAGCAAGCTGGGGCAGCAGCAGCTCCAGCTTGCCGTCGACGGCCACGATGATGATCTTGGCCCGCACCGCACCCCGCCGCGTCGTGACGGCCCCGGAGTGCACACCGGTGACGGGGGAGTCCTCATAGAGGCGGACCTCTGGCGGAAGGGCCGTGGCGAGTCTGAAGGCGCGCAGCACCGGGTTCATCAAGGCGGTGTCAGGGTTGAAGTAGCCCTGGCCGAGATCACCGTGGTAATCCTCGACCTCAACCCCGATGGAGGCCAGTGCGTCGCGCTCGTCCTTGAGCCGGATCAGTTGTGTGGCGGCGGCGTTCGCTTCGTCGTCGTCGACGGGGTCACCTGGTAGCCCTGCCAGTGACAGCGAGCCGGTCTGCCTCACGATATCCGGCCCGAGACGGGCGGCCAGACGCCGCTGCTCGCTCAGGGTCTCGCGATAGAGCTGCGTACGCAGCTCCCGTGACACGGCGACGTCAGGCGAGGACAGGGACATCGCACCACCGCAGGAGAGGAAGCCGCCGTTGCGGCCTGCGGCGGCGGCGGCGACCCGGCCGGCGTCGAGGCCGATGACCGACAGCCCGCGGCCCGCGAGATCTTCGATGGCGGCCAGGCCACTGCCACCCAGTCCGATGACGCACGCATCGGCGGCCGCCCCGCCTACCAGCGGACTGTGCCGTGCCCACTCCGGAACTGCCGGATCGTCGTCCCAGCCGGGGCGATTCGAGTCGGAGATCGACGGCTGCATCATGTTGACCTTTCGCGATCGTGCGGCGTCAGAGGACCATGGACAGGAACGCGCGGGTGCGTTCCTGCTGGGGGTCGCTGAGCACGGACCTGGGTTCGCCCGCCTCCACGACGACACCACCGTCCATGAAGACCAGCTGGTCACCGACCTCGCGCGCGAACCCCATCTCATGCGTCACGACGATCATGGTCATGCCCGTCTGAGCGAGGTTGCGCATCACGTCAAGGACCTCTCCGACCAGCTCGGGGTCAAGGGCCGAGGTCGGCTCGTCGAAGAGCATCAGTTTCGGGTCCATGGCCAACGCCCTCGCGATGGCGACGCGCTGCTGCTGGCCGCCGGAGAGCTGGGCAGGGTAGGCCTTGCTCTGGGCGGACAGGCCGACGCGGTCCAACAACTCGCGGCCTCGTTCGAGCGCCGCTGGTTTCGGCAGCTTGCGCACGTGCGTCGGTGCTTCGATGGCGTTCTCGAGGGCGGTCATGTGCGGGAAGAGGTTGAACCGCTGGAAGACCATCCCGATGTCACGACGCTGCTGCGCGGCCACTTTCGGGTGCAGCTCGTGCAGCTTGCCATCCCGTTCGGCATACCCGACAAGGTTGCCGTCGACATAGAGACGGCCACCGTCGATCCTCTCGAGGTGATTGATGCAGCGCAGGAAGGTCGACTTGCCGGACCCGGACGGGCCGATCAGGCACATGACCTCACCCGGCTTGACTGTGAGGGTGATGCCTTTGAGTACCCGGAGTGCGCCGAAGTTCTTGCGCACCTTGCGGGCATCAACCATGAGGGTGGCGTCGACCTTCGCATCGGGCGAAGGCACTGCTGCCGTCGAGGTGTGAGACATGGTCAGTGCGCTCCTAATGACTCTGCACCCGGCACTTGCGCATCGGCAGCCAGCCTTTTCAGCTGTCGGTCGTTCAGTGTCCTTGACAACCCACGCGAGAAGCGCTTCTCCAGGAAGTGCTGTCCGATCATCAAGATTGTGGTGATGACGAGGTACCAGGTCGAGGCCGCGAGCAGCAGCGGTATCGGCCGGTATAGGACGGCGGAGATCTGTTCGGACTGTGAGTAGAGGTCGGTCGTCAACGGGACCGCAATGACCAGGGACGTCGTCTTCAGCATGCCGATGAGCTCGTTGCCGGTCGGCGGGATGATCACGCGCATCGCCTGTGGCAGGACGACCCGGCGCGTGGTCAGCCACCACGACATGCCGAGTGCCGTGGACGCCTCGCGCTGGCCCTCGTCGATCGACGAGATGCCCGCGCGCATGATCTCTGACATGTAGGCACCCTCATTCAGGCCGAGGCCAAGGAACGCGGCGACGAATGGCGTCAGCCACGACGAGGTGCTTAGGTGCGTGAACGTGTAGGAGAACGGGATCCCGATGTGAATGTCCCGGTAGATGCTGGTGAACAAGCCCCAGAAGACGAGTTGCACGTAGACCGGTGTGCCGCGGAAGACCCAGACATACAACCAGGCCACGTAGCGCAGCACCGGGTTGTCGGACATGCGCATGATCGCGGCGAGGACACCGGTGACGATGCCGAGGAGCATCGCGATGATCGTCAGCTCGATCGTGACGACGGCGCCGTGAGAGATGCGCTTGTCCGGTAGGTACTTGAAGTAGGTCGACCAGTCGTAGGCGGAGTTCGTCGCTGCGCCGTAGAGGAACAGTCCCAGTAGGATGATCACGACGGCCGCGGCAACGGCGCGACCCGGACGACGTAGCGGGATGGCCTTGATGTCGTCGTCGGGGTCGCCGTCCAAAGCGGTGGGCCTGTGCGTGAGTGTCATGGCTAGCTCGTTGCGTCGTTGATCTTCGGGGCCGTGATCGCTCCGCCCTCGATGCCCCACCTCGTCAGGATCTTCTTGTAGGTCCCGTCGGAGATCAGGGATGCGAGAGCCTTCTTCAGCGCAGCCCCAAGGGGCGAGCCCTTGGCAATCGGCCATCCATACGGCGCGGCACCGTAGATCGGGCCGTCGAGTTGCAGCTTGCCGTTGCTCTGCTTGACCCCGTATGCGAGCACGGGCGAGTCGGCGAGCACCGCGTCGGCCTTGCCGAGCACGACGGCACCGGTCGCATCGGCCTGGTGGGCGTAGCTCTGGATCTGGATGGGCGGCTTGCCCGCCGCTGCGCATTTCTTGTTGCGGGCGGGCAGATCCTGCAACAGTTGGTTGGTGTTGGTCTGCGCGGCGACGCGTAGACCGCAGGCGTTGTTCGGATCGATCTTCTTGCCCTTCGGGCCTGCCCACTGGGTGCCTGCGTCGAAGTAGGTCACGAAATCGACCGTCTTCTCGCGGGCGTTCGTGTCGGTGAAGGACGAGTCGCCCATGTCGTACTTGCCAGTCTTGATGCCGGCAAGGATCTGCGGGAACGTTGTGTTGACGTACTGAGTCTTCAGGCCGAGTAGCTGGGCGGTGGCGTTGAGCAGCTCGACGTCCCAGCCGACGATCTTGCCCGTGCTGTCGATGTATTCATTCGGAGGATAGTTCGGACCGATTCCCACCGTGAGGACGCCCTTGTCCCTGATGCTCTTCGGCACCAGGGCGGACAGGTCGCTCTGCTTCGCCACGGTCGGCGCGGCGCCGGTCGGCGATCCGCCGGTGTCGTTGTTGGTCGCACACCCTGTCAGGGTGATGCTCGCCGATGCCGCAACGACGACCGCGATGGTGTAATAGCGCCGATTCTTCATGGTCTGCTCCTACGTGACTTGATCGAGACCGGCGGTAAGTGTGCGGACGATCGAGGGGGCCGCATACTGCTCGTCGGTCGAAAGGGGCTGGATCGACGTGCTGCGACGGGAGTTCATCACGGAGCCGAGCGTTCGTCAATGCTTATCTCTGCCTTATATAGGCCATAAGTATTTCTAATGCCCTGCCGGGTGCGCGCGTCATCGCCATCGCCGGTCGCGGTGCCAGACGCCAAGACCCTCACCTTGACCGCCACCGCTGCCCAGCTCGCCGTCTCGTCAGCGACCACCCCGCATGTCAACTCGCTGCGCAGTATCATTACCGGGATCGGGTTCGAGATCACGGTCCTCACCGACCGGCTGGCCGCGCAACTGGCCCACAATCCCGGCTACCGCACGATCCAAGCGATCCCCGGGGTGGGGCCGATCCTGGCGGCGGTGATCTCGCCGAGATCGGCGAGATCACTCGGTTTCCTACCCCGGCGCCGCTGTGCTCGTGGGCGTGGTTGACACCGCGTCACTACGAGTCCGACACCACGTCACGCAACGGGCGGATCACCAAGCAGGGTTCGCGGCTGCTGCGCTGGGCCGCGGTCGAGGCGATCCAACGCGCACCGTCGGGGACCCTGATGCGCCGCCAGTTCGACAACATCCTCACCCACCGCGGCACCTCCGCCCGCAACATCGCGGAGGTCGCCACGGCCAGAAAGCTGCTCACACTGGTCTTCTACGGGCTGCGCGAGGGAGAAATCCGTTGCCTGGCCAGCAAGGAGGCAGCGTGAGCAGGCCCGGACCCGACCGACGCGAGATCGCCAGTAGTCTGCCGTCCGCACCGGCGGGGCTTCGCATCTGATTACTGTGCCGGTAGATACTAATCCGACCAAAAGTAAGTCAACACCGCTGGTAGAGCCATGATCGGCGTCGACTTACTTTTGATCTCCTTAGTAACACACGAAACTATCTCAGATGTGAAAACTCACCCTACGAGATCACAGCACCCGATCAACAGGAAGTAAGTCCGCGAGTTCTTTGGCGGTATTCATGATATCGGCGGCCAGGTCTGCCACTCTCTTGTCGGGCATTCGCACGGTAGGTGCCTGGATCGCCAGGGCGGCACGCACGCGACCGTGTGCGTCTTTCACCGGCGCGCCTACACAGCGCAGGCCAGGGATGGACTCCTCGTTGTCGATGCTGTACCCGCGATCGCAGATCGCCTCAAGCTCCTTGCGTAGCGCCCGAGGCGCTGTAATGGTCGAGGGGGTGAATTTAGTGGGCCGTCCGTCAAAGGATTCAAGGTATTCTTCGATATCCCCACTGAAGGACAGCAGGCACTTACCCATTGCTGAGGCATGCAGCGGTGTTTTAGTTCCTGGCTGTTGGTCGAATCGCAGAGGCTGAGGGGACAGTACTCGTAGCAGTACAAGACCAGACATGCCCTCGCGAACGCCGAGATTCACCGATTCCTGCGTGGTCGCACCGAGTCGTTCCAGCACCGGAAGGGCGGCGTGCAAGCCGAGGTTGCGCTCTGCGGCCAATCCTAGCAACATCGCGTTGCGCCCAGCGTAGTACTGCTCGCTCTTCTTATTCTGGACGAGGTAGCCGCCGCGGACCAGTGCGGCTACAATCCGGTGCGCTGTACTGGGGCTAAGTTTCAGCGAGCTCGCGATATGCATGATTCCCAGATCCGAGCGCGCGTCGCGGAACAGGTCGAGGACCGCCAGTGCCCGCTCGATGGCCTGTGCACCCCCACCGCGACGCGGCTTCTGGGTTGCCCGCGATGTGAGGGCGTGTTGTGGTTCCATAGGTCGCTGACCTCCTCTACTCTCAGTGAGAAGCTTACACCTGGAGGTAGCTACCGCGAGGTTGCAATTGACGTATCGGCGCTCGGTGTTTAGCCTGCAGTGGAAGGGTATTTCATAGGCATACCGACCGTCGTGAGGCGTCGATATTTTCCACATGACCGGTGGGCGGGCGTCCTGGCGACGCCTGTCGTGCTGGATGTTGGCGACTGGCGTCAGGCGGAGTCTGTGGTCAGTGCGGTGGCTGCGGAGCATGGACTGCTGAGCATCCTTGTCAACAACGTTGGATTATTCAGTTCTAGATCGATAATGGATGCCTCGATCGAAGACTCGGAAGCGATCGTGAGGGTGAACCTCTCCACTGTCTTCTACTGTTCACGTGCTGCACTGCCAACAATGCGAGCGCAGGGCTACGGAAAGATCATTAATTGTGCCTCCGATGCGGCGATGCGCGGTGGTGGTGCGCTGGGAGACACGTACGGGGCGACCAAGGCCGGTGTCGCCATGACCAAGGGCTTCGCAAGGGAGATGGCGGCATCGGGTATCAATGTCACCGCTATCGTTCCCCCGGTGTCGTCGACACGCCGATGGTCAGCGCATAGTTGCGAACGCAGGCCGAGTTGCGGGCACGGATCGTGGAGCGCACTTCCACCGGTCGGCTGGCCGAGCCGACCGACGTCGCCGCGCTCGCGCTGTTGTTGGCTTCCGACATGTGCCGTCACCTCAATGGCACGACGATCTCAGTCGACGGGGCCTACCTGAGGGTCTGAGATTTCGACACATGCTCAATCAACGTGGCGGCTGCCGTTGACAGGCATTTCCACTGAGGCTTACAGTCGTGGAATACGGTTCCACAACATGCAGGTTTGCGAAACGGCCTACCCGCTCGCCAGAGCGGAGTGAACGCCGCTTCCCGCTGGCACCATGGAGGTGCGTGATGGCTATCGGCGCGACATGGCCTACTTGCACAGGGATGACAGCCCTGGCAGGCAAGCAATACTCTGCTGCTGCGGCCAGGAGGTAGGAAGCGATGACTGAACCTATCTCGGAGGCGAGAGACGGCCGTGTCCGTGCCGACGCGAACATGCTGACTCGCCTGGATCGGGCTCCTGTGACCAGGTCACTGAAGATCGGTCTTGGGGTGCTGATTTTGGTATGGCTGATTGAGTCATTTGATATCGGGATCGTCAGTACGCTCGTTGTGATCCTCAAGCCACACTGGGATCTAACTGCCACGCAGACCGGGCTGTTAGGAGCATCAGGAACGATTGGCCTGGTTGTCGGGATCGTTCCAGCCGGGCGGCTAGCGGACCGGTTCGGGCGCAAGACAGTGCTGCTCTTCGGTACCGCCCAATTCGCGGTGTTCACTGTGCTCGGTGCCTTTGTGAACGATTTCTGGCTGCTGTTCGCATTGCGGGTGATCGCGGGGCTTGGCGAGGGTGCGATCTTCCCGGTCCCCTACATGATGATATCAGAGCTGGTTGGCAAGAAGCTGCGTGGCACTGTCATGGGGTATGCGCAGTGGGTGCTCAACGGCGGCTATACGCTGCCAGCGCTTATCGGTATCTGGGTGGTGTCGACGTTCTCGGTGGACTGGTCGTGGCGGGTACCTCTCATCATTGGTGGGTTCCCGTTGTTATTGATCCCCGCCTTGATCAAATGGGTGCCGGAGACGCCGCGGTTTCTGCTGAAACGGGCGGAGCTGAAGGGTCGGGAAGTCGATCGAGAACGTGTCACACACCTGGTGGAGAAGATCGAGGACGAAGCCGGCCTACCACACGACACGCAGCTGGTCGACCAGGGTGCACTGCGGGTGCTGTCGCGGACTCACGGCAGGGAGGTGCGGATGCGCATGCTTGTCTCGTCTCCGTACCTGGCACGCAGCCTGATCGCGTATGCCGCGCTGACGTCGTCGTTCGTGCTCTGGTACACCATGCTGACCTATGCGCCGACAATCTTCTCTCAGGTGCTACAAGCCTCCAAGGGCACCAGCCTGATGTATACCGCGATCATGATGTTCATCTCGGCTTTCGGTGTCTTTTACCAGGGGCGCTGGGGAGATCGCTTCGGACGGAAACGTACGTTCGCCGTCTATATCGTGCTGGCGGCGATTGGTATGATATTCCTTCCGGCGTACCGGGTATTCGGGCTGGTGCCTACGATCGTCGCGGGTGTCCTCGTCGCCTGGTTCGGGCTCGGCAGCTTCTCCTTGTGCAAGATGTACATGGCTGAGCAGTACCCCACCCGATTGCGGGGTGTAGGGACGTCGATGGGCGAGATGATCAGCAGGGCGGCGACAGGGGGAGTGCTGGTGTACTTCCTGCCGACACTGTTCGCAGGGTGGGGCGTCAGCGTCGTTTTCATCGCGGCGGCGATAGTCATGGTGTTGCTGATCATCCCGATGCTGGTTTTCGGGCAGGAGACATCCGGGCGCAATATGGAGGAACTCGGCACGCAGTCGGTCTCCGCAGTAGGTGCTCCCGTCGCACGGCCCGCGGGCAGTGCCAGCCAAGGTCGCTGAAACTCGCCGGAAGGTCGTTGAAATGCAGCAGCTGTCGTTCGCCGAGGTCGGCGAGATCTTGGGGCTTATCAAGCGGATGGATTGTGACAGCTTCAACCTTGAGT
>JBOHEL010000013.1:0-26040 GCA_050700995.1 Sciscionella sp.
TTCGTCCACATTCACCGGCTGGAAACGACGTTCCAGTGCGGGATCCTGCTCGATGTTCTTGCGGTACTCGCCGAGAGTGGTGGCTCCGAGAATATGCAGTTCGCCACGCGCCAGCCGGGGTTTGAGCATATTGCCCGCGTCGATCGCACCTTCCGCGCCACCCGCGCCGACCACGGTGTGCAGTTCGTCGATGAACACGATGAGCTCGTCGCGGTGTGCCACGATCTCGTCGATGACCTTGGTCATGCGTTCCTCGAAATCGCCGCGGTAGCGCGTACCGGCGAGCATGCCCGAGAGTTCCAGCGCGACGATGCGCTTGTCGGCGAGCAGTTCGGGTACGTCGCCGTCGACGATCCGCTGCGCTATGCCATCGACGATGGCGGTCTTGCCGACACCCGCTTCACCAATCAGCACCGGGTTGTTCTTGGTCCGCCGCGACAGTATCTCCAGGGTCTGCTCAATCTCCACGGCGCGGCCGATCACCGGGTCGAGCTCACCATTGCGCGCGCGCTTGGTGAGGTCCTGGCCGAACTGGTCCAGTGTCGGCGTGCCGGTGTTCCTCGCGCCGCTGCCGGCCTCGGCTCCGCCGTCTGCCGCCTGCAACGCCTCGGGTGTCACGCCGTTGGCGGCGAGCACCTTCGCGGCCGGGGCGTCACCGTTGGCGACCAGCGCGAGCAGGATGTGCTCAGGGCCGATGTAGCTCGCGCCGAAGGCGCGCGCGACCTGGTGAGCGTCCACGAGTGCGCGCTTCGCGGCTGTGGTCAGCGCGGGTGTTGTCGCGCTCGCACCGGCATTTCGGGCAGGCAGCTGCTCGGCCACCCCGGCCCCGATGACCTCAGGGTCGGCACCCTGGCGTCGCAACAGGTCGCCGACACCGTCATGCCTGCTCAGCGCTCGGAGCAGATGCAGAGCGTCGAGATCCTCGTGCCCTTGCTCGGATGCGTATCGCGCGGCGTCGGCTAATACCTGCTGGGCTTGCTGGTTGAGCATCCTGGTGAGGTCGATCCGGCGGACCGGCCCCGCGCCCTCGCCGCTCGCGCCGAACACCCGCGCGAGGAAGTCGTCAAATGGGTTGGGCTCCTGCCCACCCGGTCCGAAGAAAGCTGGCATTCTTACCCTCCTCGTTGCGACCAGCCACCCGAAGCGGCCGGCACAAACTTGAGCCATACGTTGTCAACTAACGTGCGGCAGGATGTCGGCATTCCCGGCTATCCGTGCAGGTGACCTGGCACACGTATCCGCCGCGCCGGACGTCGTCGGTGAGGGTCGACCGAGTACCCGGCCGGATACTGAACGCGCACGGCTTGTCCCGAAATTGCCTTGACGTGCCTCTCGCGCTGCGCGGCTGGTGAGAGGACCGGTTCGCGTAGTCTGCTGGCGTGGCAGAGCAGCTGGAACTCTCCGTCGGCGGGCGCACCGTGCGTGTGTCCAATCCTGACAAGGTGTATTTCCCTGAGCGGAACATCACCAAGCAGCAGGTGGTCGAGTATTACATCGCGGTGGCCGAGCCGTTGCTGGATGCGCTACGGCTGCGTCCGACGACGTTGAAGCGCTTCCCCGATGGTGTTGGCGGTGAGTCGTTCTACGCGAAACGCCTGCCGCGCGGCGCACCCGACTGGGTGGAGACCGCCAGGATCACGTTCCCTTCCGGCCGCACCGCGGACGAGGTCTGCCCGACTGAGCCGGCTACCGTGGCGTGGGCCGCGAACCTGGGCACGTTCGATTTCCACCCTTGGCCGGTGCGGCGTGCCGAACCCGACCGTCCCGACGAGCTGCGTATCGACCTCGATCCCCAACCGGGTACCGGGTTCGCAGATGCGGTCCGCACCGCCGGAGTGCTGCACGAAGTGCTTGCGGAAATCGGGATCACCGGTTACCCGAAGACCTCCGGAGGGCGTGGTATCCATGTGCTGGCGCGGATCCGGCCGGAGTGGGATTTCATCGGGGTGCGACACGCGGTCATCGCGCTGGCTCGGGAGGTGCAGCGCAGGGCACCAACGCTAGCGACGGTGTCATGGTGGAAGGAGGAGCGGGGGGAACGGGTCTTCCTGGACTACAACCAGGCCGCCAGGGACCGCACCATCGCGTCCGCGTGGTCGGTGCGGGGGACACCGACGGCGACGGTGTCGGCACCGCTGCGCTGGGACGAACTGCCGGAGGTCGATCCGAAGGACTTCGACGTACTGAGCGTTCCGGGTTGGCTGGCCTCACACGGCGACGCGCACGACGGTATAGACGCCGAGTCGTTCGGCATCGAGACCCTGCTGCAATGGTACGAGCGGGATGAGCGGGATCGCGGGCTCGGCGAGCTGCCCTACCCTCCCGACTACCCCAAGATGCCAGGCGAACCCAAGCGCGTGCAGCCAAGCAAAGCCAGGATGGATTAGTGTCCTGCGCCGGACACGAGCCATCGCAGCTCCAGGTCAGTCCACGAGGGCCTGGTAGATCAGCTGCCTGAACTGGGGGCGGATCGGGTAGGTGCTCGACGGGATGAGCTGGGTGAAGAACATCGCCGTGATCTCCTCCTGCGGGTCCACCCAGAACGCCGTGCTGGCGAGGCCACCCCAGGAGTACTCGCCGGCCGAGCCGAGCGCCTTGCTCGCCACCGGATCGGTGACGACCCCGAACCCGAGCCCGAATCCGGTGCCAGCGAACGCGACCTCGGCGTAGAGCGGGCGGCCGAACTCTTCGAGGTCGGCACCGCCGGGCAGGTGATTGCGGGTCATGAAGTCGACAGTGCGGGAGCCGAGCAGGCGTACCCCGTCGAGTTGCCCCCGGCCCAGCAGCATCTGGCTGAAGCGGTGGTAATCCGCGGCGGTGCCGACCAGGCCCCCGCCCCCGGAGAGGACACGCGGTTCACGGGTGACCGCCGCCGCCATCCGCTCATTGCGCACCAGGCGTTTCCTCGGACCCGCCAGATAGAGCGCGGCCAGACTGTCCAGGCGCTGCTCCGGTACCCAGAACCCGGCATCGGTCATACCGAGCGGCCGGAAGATCTCGTTGGCGAAGAACTCGTCGAGACGCTGACCGGATGCCACTTCCACCACGCGGCCCAGCACGTCGGTCGCCACCGAGTAGTTCCATTCCGAGCCGGGCTGGAACGCCAGTGGCATCTGCGCGTACGCCTCACAGCACGCTGCGAGGTCCATGTTCTCCGGATAACCGAACTCGAAACCGCGCGCACGGTATATCTCGTCGGTCGCACCCGCGTGGTGGAAGCCGTAGGTCAGCCCGGCGGTGTGCGTGAGCAGGTGCCAGATCCGGATGGGCGTGGTGAGTGGTTCGGTCCCGGGTGCCTGCGCCGATCCCCTTGTGTAGACGCGCGTGTCGGCGAATGCCGGGATGAAGCGGCTCACCGGGTCGGTGAGCTGGAAGGCGCCTCGTTCGTAGAGCATCATCGCCGCAACCGATGTCACCGGCTTGGTCATCGAATACCAGCGCCACGTGGTGTCGGCCTCTACCGGAAGGTCCGCTTCAAGATCGCGCTTGCCGTAATGCGAGACGTGCGCGAGCTGACCCCGCCTGCTCACCGCGAGCTGCCAGCCCGCCAGCTTGCCCTCGTCGACATAGCGGGCGAAATGGCTGTCCACGGTGGCGAGCCGGTCGGCGTCGAACCCCACGTCGCCCGGTTCGACCTCGGCGCTGAATTCAGCCATGGCACAGACCTTTCCCACGTGGGTTGGTGTCACCGCATACAACCACATGCATACGCCGACACCACGACGAGGCTCAATCCATGGTGGCGGCGACCCGCTCGTCAACCCTGTCACACACCGCCATATAAACATTACTTATTGTGATAGGGTTTCGGCGCCGAAACAACCTGTCCGGGGGCTGCGGGCGAATTGCACCGACTACAGATCGAGATCGCACGCCACTCGTCATTCTGATCGTGATGCGGTATCAATACCGGTACGCCCGATAGCGTGAGGCAACCCCTCCAAACGGGCCAGCGAGAACAGGTCTCGCTGCGCACACTGACGACGCGGGATGGAACACGTGGGTGAGACGCATTATGTGGAAGCTCAGGCCGTGCTTGAGCAGCCAACCGATCGGGTGTGGCGGGTGGTCAGCAACCCTGCGCTGTACCCACTGTTCATACGTGACATCACCTGGTGCGAGCGGATAGGTAGCGCAGGAGCGGGACGAGGCGCGAGATACGCGATCCGGCTCTGCTTTGACGGCCGCACGGTACGGCAGGATGAGCTGCGGATCCGAGGCTTCCGCGAGGGTGAGCATCTGGCCTGGTCGGCGGTTCACACCGCGGACTGTCACGGGTCCGTGCGGCTGCGGCCGCACGGTAGGTCCAGCACCGAGATCACGGTCATCCTGCTGCTGCCCCCATCCGAGGTGCGGATCTCGACCGCGGACCTGCGACGGCGCTTGCGAGCCGCTGTCCGGCTGGTCGAAGGCAACCTTTCGGGCACCCCAGCGCCGGTGCTGCGGGACAACGGCTCGCGCCTGAGCACCGCGAGCACACTGGTGCGGTCAGGCGTGCTCGGTCTCGCGCGCCCCGACCGCACGTTCCGGCAGCTCAACGCTTTCGCCCGATGGGGGCCTTCACTTGTGGGCGGGTACCGCGCGGCGGCTGCCCGCGAACCGCGCGCGCTCGCCGTGCACGACGAGCACGGCAGGCACACCTTCGAGGAGATCGACGACCGTTCCACGCGGCTGGCCAACGGCCTTATCGACAGGTACAAGCTCACCGAGCGCTCCAGGGTGGCCGTGATGTGTCGCAACCATGGCGCCATCGTGGAGTCGCTGCTGGCCTGCGGAAAGATCGGCGCTGACGCCCTGTTGCTGAATACCGGCCTTTCCGTCGAGCAGGTGACGGATGTGATTCGCGCGCACCGTGTGGGCATACTTCTCGCCGACGACGAATTCCACAACCTCACCAGCGGTGTGCCTGCACGGTGCGCTCGAATCAGCACCTGGCGGGACGAGGAGTCCGACCTCGCGCACGTGGTCGGCGGGCCGACCGTGGAACAGGTGATCACCCGGTCCTCCTCGGACCCGTTCCGTCCGGTGGAAGAACCAGGCCGGGTCATCGTGCTCACGTCGGGCACCACCGGCACGCCGAAAGGCGCCCGCAGGCCCACCCCGAAAGGGCTGCGCGACGCCGCATCACTGCTCGCGAAGATCCCGCTCCGGGTGGGCGAACGCATGCTCATCGCCGCACCGCTGTTCCACAGTTGGGGATTCGCGGGCCTGCAACTAGGCATGTCGGTGCGGGCGAGGCTCACCCTGCAGCGCCGCTTCGACGCAGAGCAGACATTGCGGGCCATCGCGGAGAACCGCTGCACCGCACTGATCGCCATTCCGATCATGCTGCAACGGATAATGGAGCTGCCGGAGAATGTCCGCCGGAAGTACGACACCTCCAGCCTGCGGGTCGTGGCCTGCAGCGGCTCGGCCATGCCACCGGGCCTCGTCGAGTCGTTCATGGATGCGTTCGGCGATGTGCTCTACAACCTTTACGGCTCGACCGAGGTCTCGTGGGCGAGTGTGGCCGACCCGCTTGACCTTCGGGCGGCGCCGGGGACCGGGGGGACCTGCCCGCCTGGCACCAAAGTGGGGATCCTCGACGAGCACGGCGCGCTGGTTCCAACGGGCGAGATCGGCACCATCTACGTCGGCAACGACATGCTCTTCGAGGGCTACACCGATCGCCAGAACCGGGATATGCGGCAGGACCTGATGGATACCGGCGATCGTGGATACCTTGACGCCAACGGGCGCCTTTTCGTTCAGGGACGGGCCGACGAGATGATCGTCTCAGGTGGGGAGAACGTGTTCCCTCGGCCCGTCGAGGAGATGCTCGTCGCGCTGCCCGAGGTCCGTGACGCGGTCGTGGTCGGCGTGCCGGACAACGAGTTCGGGCAGCGTCTCGCCGCCTACATCGTCCCTGGCGAGGAGTGCATGCTCGACGCGAACGCGGTCAGGGCGCACATACACGAGCGGCTGCCGAGATTCTGCGTGCCGCGTGATGTGATCTTCGTGGACGATCTGCCGCGCAACGCCACTGGCAAGGTGCTCAAGCGCCTGCTGCGCGACGGCGACTGGTGAGGTGTCAGGGCCGGCGGCCAGAGCCAGGCCTGCGCAGCGCCCGCTCCCTGACATGCCTGCCGGCGGGTAGGTCAGGGAGCGGGCGGGCAGGCGCTGCCGCAGCGTTGCCGGTCAGCTCTTCGAGAGAGCCGCGAGCTGCTCTGCCACTGCCTGGTCGTGGCGCTCCTGATCGAGGCGGGCGGAGCGCGGGCTCCACCGTCCCTTCATCACGAAGATCAGCAGGATGAACACCACGATGCCGCCGAAGCAGATCCAGTACCAGTTCTGCCATTGTCCTGGTGCGTTGGCGGCCGCGCTCTTGATGGCAGCCATATGTGCCAGCAGATCCTGGCTCGGCTGGGCGCCGGACGCTTGCGCCTTCTCGTATGCCGAGAGATAGGCGGGCGCGTCGACAAGTGTGGTGACGGTGTTGACCACCAGCGGGATTATCAGGAACGACACCGTGATGACGATGCGGATGATCCAGCCCCATACCGCCAGGCCAGTCGCGGTGAGTGCAGGATTGCGAGCCTCGACGGTCTCGGTGAAGCTGGCCATCCAGGTGGCATAGGCGAACCCGAGCATGATCGAGAGCAGACTGACGATCACCGCCAGCGTGGCAAACGAGGGTTTCCCCGTTGCCTGCAGCAGGTAGATCACGACCATGATGGCGCCGCCGATACCTCCGGCCAGCATGAACGGCTTTCGTACCCGCAGCCGGTCGGAGAGCAGGCCCGCGACGATCAGCGCGACCGCGTTCGCTCCCCAGTTCCAGTTCCCGAGCGCGTTGGCCTGCGCCAGGCTGAAGCCGAAGATCGTCACGGCGTAGATCGTGAAGAACGCGACTGCCGTGTAATAGATCAGCAGCATCACCGAGACGCCGAACGCGGAGGCGATAACGTCAAAGTGTAGGACTTGCCGCCACGGGTGCCGCAGCGACGCCTCGATGTCAATACCCTTCGCGCGGGCTTCGATCAGTGCCCGGTCGCGCTGGCTGACCATCAGCTGATCGCGCAACCGTGGTGAGAGCTCCCGCAGGCCGACAAAGGCGAGGAAGAAGATCACCATGCCGACGATGCCGCAGATAACGTATTGACTCTGCCATGTGCCATACACTGGCAGGGTCTGGCTGGCGACCAGGCTGACCACCAAGCTGCCCACCACCGGACCCATGGTCCAGAACCCCATGGCGGTGGCCCGGCCGACCTGCGGGGAGAAGTCACGGATCAGGGCAGGCGTCGCCACCAGGATGATGCCCTCGACGAAGCCGACGACGCCGTAGAACACTGCCCAGGCCAGTGCGCTATGTGCGTTGGGGATCCCGAAGAGTGTCAGCAGCCCTACCACGAGTAGTCCGTATACTACGAGATTGGCTCGCCCGAACCGGTCGGTGAGTCCAGCGAACAGGGAGCCGAACGCACCGACGAAGTTTCCGATGGCTAGCGCGGTGACCAGGTAGAGGAAGGACATGTGCAGGTTAGCGAGCAGCAGCGTTGATACGCCACTCGCGGCATAGAGCTCGTAGTACAGCACGATCGTAGCGAGCACGACGATGGTCAGGTTGCGCATTCGGGAAACGGTGTGAGGATATGTGTCTAGTTCGCGGTGCCATGCCCACGACAATGGGCCGCCCGATTTCACTGGCTCGCCGGTCACTTGCGCCACATCGGACATCTGTCCTCCAGCCATCGACCTTCCCGAAGGCCGTCAACGTACTGCGGAAACACGCCTGCCGGTAGTGTTAGTTTGCCCTGGAAGGTAACGATCCGAGCGTCTTATCGGGCACCGCAGGATTTGCGGAGGGGGCGCACACCATCGCCGGAACCTTGGGAACCCGAAAAATGGTACGGCGCGAGGTGTGCCATCATTATGAGGGGAAATACTCGAACGTGTTGCTGGCCTTTTCGGACGATTCGCGAATCCTCTCACCATACGCGGGCCTGCGCTGCCTGCCTTCCGTCAAGGTGGTCAGGCGCCGCGATGCGGTGCGGGCAAGCACGCGAGGGAGGACCGGTCGTCGAGGTCGTGCCCACAGGGGGCAGGAAGAAGGGGCAGCCGTGGAGGGTTCCGTCACCCTCCGCCTGCGGTGAGACGGTACGAAGGATGTCGGGCAGGTACGGTTGGCTGTGCCAGAATTCGTATACCCGCCTGTCATTCTCACTGCCAAGGCGATGTTCCGCGTTCTCGACCTGCGCATTCGGGTCGAGGGTGCGCACCACATACCCCGCGCGGGCGCGGCGGTACTGGCGAGCAATCATGTGAGCTACCTGGATTTCATATTCTGTGGGCTCGCGGCGCTGCCTGCCAAGCGGTTGGTGCGCTTCATGGCCAAACAGGAGATTTTCGATCACCCGGTGGGTGGGCCGCTGATGCGGGGCATGCGGCATATCCCGGTCGACCGCGAGGCAGGCGACGCGGCATACCAGGCTGGCCTTGCCGCGTTGCGGGCCGGGCAGGTACTCGGCGTGTTCCCGGAAGCAACTATCAGCAGGTCGTTTACGGTCAAAGAGGTCAAAACGGGTGCCGCGAGAATGGCCTCGGTGGCGGCCGCGCCACTGGTGCCGATGGCGGTGTGGGGGCCACACCGGCTGTGGACCAAGGGCCGTCCCCGCGACTTCAGGACACGGCATGTGCCGGTACTCATGATGATCGGCGAGCCGCTGCATCCCAGGCTGGGCGACGATGCCGGCGTGGTGACCGGGCAGCTGCGCGAGCGGATATCCGAGCTGCTGCAGCGGGCCCAGGCGGAGTATCCGGCGTCGCAGACACGGCAGGATGACCGGTGGTGGCTGCCTGCCCACCTGGGGGGTACCGCTCCGACGCCACAGCGGGCTGCGGAGCTCGACGCCAGGGGAGGGCCTTCGAAGGCAGGCTGAAGGGCTCAGAGTTGGATATCGGCGGCGCGCAACCGTTCACCAGCAGTGACTACGCGATTGAGCAAGTCGATGAGCTGCGTGCGCTCGGCGCCGGAGAGCGGAGAAAGAAACAGCTCGTTCATTCCCGCGGTGCGTCGCACGAGTGCGTGATGAGCGTCGTGGCCTGCCTCGCTCAGCCGCAGCACGTTGCGCCTGCCATCGGCATCGTCGCGAACCCTGGTGATCAAGCCTCGGCGCACCAACCTGGCGATCACGTCGGCAGCCGTTGAGCGGTCCAGCCATGCCATCCGGCCGAGGGTCCGCTGGTCGGAGTCCGGCTTCTCGGCGAGGGCGTTGAGGACAGCGAACTGAGGTGAGGTGATGGTGCTGGATGCCATCGTGGTCCAGAGCAGGTTGTGCACCTGCTGCATGCGTCGCACCAGGTGGCCGGGGTGAGTCGAGAGGTCCGTATTCGGCATGGTCGATGACGTCCTCCGGTGGCGGCGACGGGATGGCTTCGTGGCTGTCGAAGTGGCGCAGGGCACTTGTGTCCTCCGCCGGAGCGCACGCGCGGTCTTGACGCGGTGAGCAGCATGGGGCAGCCTACACAGTAGATGATCCGTGTACGGACTATATGCCGGTGAGGTGGTCGGCTGCGACACGGGCCGTCGAGCCCGAGTTGGCAGGCTATGACATCGCGAGGAGGACGGTGGCCATGACTACCACCAAGGCGGATGCCGCCACGGCCACACAGGCACGCATCAGCGCGGAGATCGCCGAGGCGCATGCCGAGACTCGGACTGATGCCATACCGTGGCACCCGGATCGGGATTTCGCACCTTACCGCAGCACGGTGCTGCGGCACCCGAATAGTCCGCTTGTCGCGACCGCGGCGAGCATGACCGAGCTGACCGGACCGGTGTTTGGGCGGGCGGACGTGGCAGAACACGAGAGTGACCTGACGATCCAGCATGCCGGTGCGCCGTTGGGGGAGCGCATCATCGTCACCGGCAGGGTGCTCGACGGCGGCGGCCGCCCGGTGCGCAACCAGTTGGTGGAGATCTGGCAGGCCAACGCCTCGGGGCGCTACCAGCACATGCGCGATCAGCACCCGGCTCCGCTCGACCCGAATTTCACCGGCGCGGGCCGTTGCCTCACCGACGATGACGGGCGCTACCGGTTCGTCACGATCAAGCCCGGTGCGTACCCGTGGCGCAATCACCAGAATGCCTGGCGCCCGGCCCATATCCATTTCTCACTGTTCGGAACGGCGTTCACACAGCGATTGGTGACGCAGATGTACTTCCCAGGAGATCCGCTTTTTCCACTCGACCCGATATTCAACTCCATCCCCGACGAGAAGGCGAAGCAGCGGTTGATCGCGGGCTACGACCACGATGTCACCGTCGAGGAATGGGCCCTCGGCTACCAGTGGGACATCGTGCTCACCGGGCCGTCCGCCACGTGGGTCGAGGAGGGGCGCTGAGATGGACGACGCTTCGCAGCCGACCCCTTCCCAGACCGTGGGCCCGTTCTTCGGCTACGCGCTGCCGTATCGAGGAGGCACGGATATCGTCGCCCCGTGGCAGGACGGCGCGATCACGCTGCACGGCACCGTATTCGACGGTGCCGGCGTACCGGTTCCGGACGCGATACTGGAAATCTGGCAGGCCGATCCGGCTGGCAAGCTGGCACCGAAGCCTGGCTCGGTAGCTCGCGACGGCGTCACATTCACCGGTTTCGGACGTGCCGCGACCGACGCCGAGGGGCACTACCTGTTCCACACCGTGCGGCCCGGCCCGGTGAACGACAGGGACGGTGGCGCGCAGGCCCCTCACCTGTCGCTCGCGGTGTTCGCCAGGGGAGTGACGCTGCACCTGTTTACCAGGGTGTACTTCCCGGATGCCACAGAGGCGAACCGCGCCGACCCGATGCTGTCCACCCTTCCGGCCGACCGCGCGCGGACGCTGCTGGCGCAGCACGGCCCGGACGGCACGTACCGCTTCGACGTGCGACTGCAGGGTGAGCGGGAGACGGTATTCCTTGACATCCGGTGACGGCGACTTCGGCCTGCTCGCTCCGGTGTATGCGGGGACCCCAGCAGCGGCTGCGACCAGCGACGTCGCCTGGGTGCGCGCCATGCTCGACGCCGAGGCCGCGCTGGCTCGCGCGCAGGCGCGGCTCGGGCTGATCGAACCGGCGCACGCCGCGGCGGTGAGCGAGGCCGCCAACGCCATGGCACCGGATCCAGCGGAGCTCGCCTGCGCGGCACGCGGCGGCGGCAATCCGGTCATCCCGCTGGTGCGGGAGTTGACCCAGGCGGTGGCGGTGCGCTCGGCCGCCGCCGCGGAATGCGTGCACCTCGGTGCGACGAGCCAGGACATCATGGATACCGCCGCGATGCTGGTGGCTTCCCGCGTGCTGCGGCTGTTGCTGGCGGATCTGGCACGGGTGGCGGCTTCCCTCGCCGAGCAGGCCGACGCGCACCGGGGCACGGTGATGGTGGCGCGCACGCTCACCCAGCACGCGGTGCCGACCACCTTCGGGCGCAAATGCGCTGGCTGGTTGGACCCGGTGCTTGACGCGCGCGACGGCGTGCGCGGGATCCTCGCCGATGGCCTTCCCGTGCAGCTCGGCGGCGCGGCAGGCACCCTGGCGTCCATGGAGGAGTACCGCCGCCGGGCTGGTGCCCCAGGTTCGGTCGTCGACGTGCTGGCGAGCTTCGCGGCCGAACTGCTACTGGCCGAGCCGAGGCTGCCGTGGCACACCGCGCGCACGCCGATCGCCGGTCTGGCCGGGGCGCTGAGCATCGCAGGGGGTGCGCTCGGCAAGATCGCGTTGGACGTTGAGACGCTGTCTCGGCCGGAGATCGGCGAGCTGGCCGAGCCTGTGGGCCACGGGCGGGGTGGGTCCTCCACGATGCCGCACAAGCGCAACCCGGTGCTGAGCACCCTGATTGTTAGCGCCGCCAGGCAACTGCCTTCGTGCACCCAGCTGTTGACGCAGTCGATGGTCGCAGAGGACGAGCGCCCGGCCGGGGCATGGCACGCGGAATGGCGGCCGCTGCGGGAGGCCCTGCGGCTGGCGGGTGGTGCGGCGCACACCGCGGTAGCGCTTGCCGGTGGGCTGTCCGTGTTCCCGCAGCGGATGGTGGCGAATCTCGCGCTCACCGGCGGTCAGGTTATGGCGGAGCGGTTGTCGGTGGTGTTCGGGGCGATGCTTGGCCGTGACACCGCGAAGGACGTACTGGGTGAGGCGTCGCGGCGCGCGGCGCGGGATGGGCGCTCGCTGCGTGAGGTACTGCGGGAGCTGCCCGAGCTGGCAGGGAAGTACACCGCGGCCGAGCTCACTGAGCTCCTCGACCCAGCAGGCTATCTGGGTGCCTCCGACGAGTTGATCGACAGGGTACTCACACGGTGGCAGGACGGCCGCCGGGAAGGCGAGGACGGATGAGGCTGCCGCTGCACTACCGCGTGGACGGTCCCAGCGAGGCCGATGTTCTGGTGCTGGGGCCCGCGTTGGGCACCTCGCTACGGATGTGGGATCCGCAGGTTCGCGAGCTGGCGTCCGAGAAGAGAATCATCCGATACGACCTTCCTGGCCACAGTGGACTGTCCGATGTCGACTTCGAAGCGATGACGGTCGAGGATCTCGCCCTGCAGGTGCTGGCGATTGCGGATGCGTGCGGTGCTGGCAGGTTCGACTATGCCGGTGTGTCCCTTGGCGGAGCCGTCGGCCAATGGCTCGCGTTGCGGTACCCGCACCGGCTGCGGCGGTTGGCGGTGTTGTGCACCTCGGCGCATTTCGGGCCTGCTGACGGTTGGCGGGAACGGTTGGAGTTGGTTTCCGGGCACGGCGTCGCGGCGCTCGCGGAAGCCTCCGAGCAGCGGTGGTTCGCACCGGGGTTCGCCACCCGTGATCCGCAACGGGTGGCGGAGCTGCTGGGCGACCTGCGGCAGGTCGGCTCAGGCGGATACCGCTCCTGTTGTACGGCGTTGGGTTCCTTCGACCTGCGGGATGCGTTGCCGGAAATCGCGGTACCGACGCTTGTCGTCGCGGGCGAGCTGGATGTGGCGACCCCGGTGTCGCACGGCAGGGAAATCGCCGATGGCATTGCGGGGGCACGGCTGGTAGTTGTGCCACAAGCAGGCCATCTCGCGAACGCGGAGCAGCCGGAGACGGTGAGCGCCTTGCTGCGCGGCCACTTCTCCCCGGCCCCGGCGTCCGCACCAGGTGGCGAGCAGCGGACCGACGAGCAGCGGCTTGCCGAGGGGTTCGCGGTCCGCAGGCAGGTCCTCGGTTCGGCGCACGTGGACGCGGCGAAGGCGAACACGACGGATTTCACCGCGGATTTCCAGAATCTGATCACCCGCTATGCCTGGGGCGACATCTGGACACGTCCGGGCCTTGATCGCAAGACCCGCAGCGCGATCACAGTGACGGCGCTGATCGCCCACGGCCACTATGACGAGCTGGCAATGCACCTGCGCGCGGCGGTGCGCAATGGTCTGACCGAGCAGGAGATCAAGGAAGTGCTGTTGCAGTCGGCGATCTACTGCGGAGCGCCCGCGGCGAATTCCGCCTTCCGCGTCGCCCAGCGCGTCCTCGCCGATCTGTGAGCCCTTTCCACGGTTATCACCGCGGAAAGGGCTCACAGATCGGTGGTCCGGCTTGGGTGTCATGCCTTCGGCAGTGCGGGGGAGACAGCGGACTTCCCACTGTCGTGGAAGGAGAATTCCCTGCCGTGCATGCGGTAGAGCTCGGCGTAGCGCGCGACCTTCTCGGCGTCGAGGCTGACACCGAGACCGGGTGCGGCGGGCACTTCGAGACAGCCATCGCGGTAACCGGAGGCCGGACCACCGAAGCCGCTCGTGACGTCGTCGGCCAGCAGTGCCCCGTAGGCCTGGTTGGCGTAGCGGAAGTTGGGCGTTGCGGCCAACGCGTGCGTCGCCGCCGCGAGCGCGATCCCCAGCTCCCCGAGGCTGTGTTTCACGACCGGCAACCCGGCTGCTTCCGCGAGGCCTGCCGAGCGCTTCAGATTGAGCAGGCCGCCGTCCATCTGGTTGTCAACCGAGATCACGTCCGCGGCGCCCGCTCTGATCACGGCGAGCTGGTCGTGCCTGGTCCAGCTTGCCTCGTTCGCGAGCAGCGGGGTGTCCACCCGGCTACGCACGTAGGCCATCTCAGGGAGATTGCGACCGGACACCGGCTGCTCGATGAGTTCCAGTCCGTAGGCTTCCATGGCGCGAATGGTGCGGATGGCGGTACCGGGGGACCATGCCTCATTGGCGTCTACCCGGATGCGTGCGGCCGGGCCAGCACCCGCACGGAGCGCGGCGACCCGCTCGACGTCGCACTGTGGATCGTCGTGCAGCGCCTTGAGGTAGCAGGTGCGGAATCCGAACTCGCTGGCGCGACGGCCCTCCGCGGCTACCTCATCGGGCGAGGTGCGGGGGATGTAGTAGAAGTACTCGACGCGGTCCCGGAACTTTCCGCCGAGGAGGTTCACCAGCGGCTGCCCGCAGATCTTCCCGAGAATGTCCCAGCATGCCATCTCGACGGCGGCGATGGCAGGGCTGCTGCCCTTGACGTGGTGCCAGGTTCCGACGAGATCGATGCGGTGGATCAGGCGCTCGATGGCCAACGGATCTTCACCGAGCACTAGCCCCTCGATGCTGTTGAACACCGCGAGCACGATTTCGGCGCTCGGGTAGGCGGCCGCCTCGCCGATGCCGGTGATCCCTTCGTCGGTGTGTAATTCCAGCAGCACGCTGACCTGACCCGAACGCGTGCCGAACGCCCAGACCTCCTCGGTGCGGTAGGGCACGGCGACCGGTGTCGTCGTCAGACCTGTGATGCGCACTGGTGAATCCCTTCTGTGCTGGCGATTCAGCTGATGACGGTCAGCTCGCGTGGCGTGGTCGTGAGCAGTTCGGTGCCCTCGGAGGTGACGAGTGCGGTGTCGGAGATGACATGACCGACAGGCCGGGTGACCCAGGACATCAGATGGAAGACCATGCCGGGCACGATCTCTACCTCGCCGTATGGCCGGATACCGAGCACCTCGCCACCACCGACCCAGCTCGGCGGGAAGCCGATGCCGACCAGGTAGCCGCAGTGATGCCGCAGCGGCGGCGCCGGTGCCGCACCGCCGGCCACCGCAAGTTGCCATGCCGAGTACACCTGGCCGGTGAGCGCGCCGGGGCGCAGTGCCTCGCGGGCGGCACACAACCCGGCGAGCGCTGCCAGCGCCGCCTCGGCGGCACCGTCCTTGGCTTGTCCGATGTAGACGGTACGGCTCTGCGGAGCGTGATAGCGGTGCACGCTGCCTGACAGTTCGAAGAACAGCGCCTGACCCGAGCGGATCGCGCGCGCGGACCAACCGACATGTTCCTGCTCCAGCATGTCGGTGCCGCGGATCAGCGGCGGGAAGCCGGGAGGCTGCCCACCCGCGGCGATCATGGCTTGGTAAACCGCGGCGGCGACCGCCCGCTCGGCAACTCCGGGTCGGGCGACGCCGATACCGGTCGCCATCCCGATGTCGGAGATCCTGGCCGCTTCTCGTACGCATTCGATCTCCGAGTGGGACTTGACCGCCCGTTGGGTGCTGAGCAGATCGGAGCTTGATGTCCATCGCAACCCCGGCAACCTGTCGCGGATCCCGGCCGCGGTCGCGGGCGGGAAGAACATCGAGTCCTCGTCGAGCGCCACGGTGTCGCCGGTGTTGGCGACCCCGGAGAGCACTGCCGCCGCCACCGTCGCCGGGGACTCGCCTTCGGCGAAGGCGACGTGCGCGCACCACGGGACCTGCGCGCGGATCGTCGGAGCCTCCATCGCCCGCGTGATGAGCATCGGCTTGCCCGTCTCGGGCAGTACCAGCAGCGTGAAGGCGAAGTAACCGAGGTGATCGAGACCGAGTAGGTAGTAGATGTTCTCCGGGCTTGCCAATGCGACCGCGGCGAGGCCGGCTTCGCGCATTTGTTGCCGCAGCCGCGAGATCCGTTCCAGCTGCTCGGTGTTGCCCGAAGCGGGAAGGCTGGCAGTGGGGAGCGTATCGACGGTCACCTGTCCAGGTTGCGACCTGGACAAGCATTAACACAATCAAGTGTTTCCGACGGGGAGCGTTAATATCAGTAAATGTTGGATGTGCACCGGCTGCGCTTGCTTCGGGAGCTCGCCGCGCGCGGCACGATCGCCGCGACCGCGCAGGCGTGCTCGCTCACCGCATCGGCCGTCTCGCAGCAACTCTCCCTGCTGCAGCGGGAAATCGGCACTCCGCTGCTGATCAAGGATGGCCGTAGGCTGTTGCTCACCGAGGCGGCACGGGTGCTGGTGAGCCACACCGAGCGGGTGCTCGCCGAACTGGAGGCCGCCCGAGCAGGCGTGGCGGCACTGTCGGCGAGCGTCGGCGGAGTGGTCCGGCTTGCCGCGTTTCCCACCGCGGCCAGCTCACTGGTCCCCTCGGCAATCGCGGCCAGCCGTGCCGCACACCCCGATCTGAGGGTGCTGCTTGAGGAACGGGAGACGGCTGACGGTATCGCGGCCCTGAAGGCGGGGCACCTGGACGTCGCGCTGGTCTACGAGTACAACTTGCTGCCAGAGGTGGCCGACGCCGGAATCGAGCTGGCGGTACTCGCCGTCGAGTCCCTGCTGGCCGCAGTGCCCGCGACACTGCGGTTGCCGAGAGGCAGGCTGCGCCTCGAGGTGCTACGTGATCAGCCATGGATCGCGCCACGCAGTGACGGCGCCTTGCGCGCGACGCTGGAGCGGGCGTGCGGCCTGGCAGGCTTCGCGCCACAACTGGACTACACCAGCGACGACTACACCGTGATCCTGGCACTGGTGCGGGCCGGGCTGGGAGTGTCACTGGTGCCGCAACTGGCGCTGGAAGGGGTATCGACCGGGGTGCGGCTGCGCGCTGTGGCCGAGCCGGAGCTGGCCAGAACCGTCTCGGTCGCCGTCCGCGCGGGAAGCGGTGCCACGCCGAGTATCGCGGTCGTCGTGAACGCGCTCCGTGAGGCAGCCGAACAACTCGGCATCGGTCGATGCCCCGCACCGCACCACCCGTGAGTACTTTCGTCGGCTATAGCCGACGAAAGTACTCACGGCGGGCGGTCAGGCGATGGGGCGGTCGGTTGGCGCGATGGGGGCGGGCAGCACGTCCCTTCCCGTGAGGTAGGCGTCGGCGCCCGCCGCGGCGGCGCGGCCCTCGGCGATTGCCCAGACGATCAGGGACTGGCCCCGGCCCATATCGCCCGCCACGAACACACCGTCCACTGTGGTCTGGAAATTGCGCTCCCGCTTGACGTTGCCGCGTTCGTCAAGCGACACGCCGAGGTCGTCGAGCAGCGCGCCTTTTTCCGGTCCGACGAAGCCCATCGCGAGCGTCACCAGTTCGCAGGGTATCTCGCGTTCGGTGCCCTCGACCGGGACGAACTTGCCGTCCTCGCGTGCGACGTCGACCAACCGCAACGCCCGCAGGTTCCCGCCGGCATCGCCGAGAAACTCCTGCGTATTGACCGCGTAGAGCCGGTCGCCGCCCTCCTCGTGAGCCGGGGACACCCGGTAGGTCATCGGATAGGTTGGCCACGGCTGGCCTTCCGGCCGCTCGGTCGGTGGCGTCGGCATGATCTCCAACTGCGTCACCGATTTCGCGCCCTGCCGATGGGCGGTGCCCAGGCAGTCCGCACCGGTGTCACCGCCCCCGATGATCACTACGTTCTTGCCATCGGCGGAGATCGGCGAGACCCCGAGATCGCCCTGCTGCACCCGGTTGGACGGTGGCAGGTACTCCATCGCCTGGTACACGCCCCGCAACTCACGTCCAGGGATGGGCAGGTCGCGCCAGGCGGTGGCGCCACAGGCGAGGACGATCGCGTCGAACTCGGCGCGTAACTGCGCCACGGTGATATCGGCGCCTACGTCGATGTTCGGCCGGAACTCGGTTCCCTCCTCGGTCATCTGCGCCAACCGGCGATCGAGACGCTTCTTCTCCATCTTGAACTCGGGAATGCCGTAACGCAGCAGTCCGCCGATCCGATCCGCTCGTTCCAGCACCACCACATCGTGGCCCGCGCGGGTGAGCTGCTGGGCGGCGGCGAGGCCAGAGGGGCCGGAACCGACGACGGCGACCTTCTTACCCGTCTTGGTCTCCGGGATCTGTGGAGTGATCCACCCTTCTTCCCACGCGCGGTCGACTATCGAGATCTCGACCCGCTTGATGGTGACAGGGTCGTCGTTGATGCCGAGCACGCAAGCCGTTTCGCACGGTGCGGGGCACAACGTACCGGTGAACTCAGGGAAATTGTTGGTGGCGTGCAGCCGCTCGCTGGCTTCGGCCCAGTCCTGCTGCCACACCAAGTCGTTCCACTCCGGGATCAGGTTGCCCAGCGGGCAGCCCTGGTGACAGAACGGGATACCACAGTCCATGCACCGGCCGGCCTGCTTCTCCAGCCGCGATCCCGGGAAGTCCTCGTACACCTCCTGCCAGTCCAGCAGCCTCAGATCGACGGGCCTGGTGCGCGGTGTCTCCCGCTTGGTGGTGATGAATCCCTTGGGGTCACCCATGAGCGGCCTCCATGATCGCCTTGTCTATGTCTCGGCCATCCCGCCGCGCCGCTTCCCGCGCGGAGAGCACCCGCTTGAAGTCCGTGGGCATGACCTTGCCGAACCGATCGACCGCGACGTCCCAGTCGGCGAGCAGCCGCCTTGCCACCTCGGAGCCGGTCTCCGCATGGTGGCGGATGATGATATCGCGCAGGAACTCCCTGTCGTCCTCGTCGAGCGGGTCCAGATCAACCATCTCGGGATTCACCCGATGCGCCGGGAGATCGAGCACATAGGCCACGCCGCCGGACATGCCTGCCGCGAAGTTGCGCCCGATGGCACCGAGCACCACAACCTTGCCGCCGGTCATGTACTCGCAGCCGTGATCTCCCAGGCCCTCGACCACACCGAACGCGCCGGAGTTGCGCACCGCGAAGCGCTCGCCGACGACCCCGCGTACGAACGCCTCACCCGAGGTCGCGCCGTAGAGCAGTACGTTGCCCGCGATGATGTTGTCCTGCGCGTCGTAGCGTGCTTCGGCGGGTGGCCGGAGGATGATCCGGCCACCGGAGAGCCCCTTGCCGAGGTAGTCGTTGGCGTCGCCCTGCAGCCGCAGCGTGATGCCCGCGGGCAGGAAGGCGCCGAACGACTGGCCCGCGGTGCCCGTCAGGGTGACGTCGATCGTGTTGTCCGGCAGCCCGTCGCCACCCCAGCGTTTGGTCAGCTCGGAGCCCAGCATGGTCCCGACTGTGCGGTTGACGTTGCGTACCGGTAGTTCGAGCCGCACCTTGTCGCCTGAGCTCAGCGCACCCTCCGCGAGCTGGATCAGGGTGTTGTCCAGCGCCTTCTCCAGCCCGTGGTCCTGCGTACGTACCTGGTGGCGATGATCGGACTCCCAGGGCTGCTCGACGTGGAACACCGGGGAGAGGTCAAGGCCGGAAGCTTTCCAGTGATCGACCGCCTCGCGCATGTCGAGCATCTCCACATGCCCGACGGCCTCGGCGATCGACCGGAAGCCAAGGGCCGCCAGATTCTCGCGAACCTCCTGTGCGATGAACTCGAAGAAGTTGACCACATATTCGGCCTTGCCGTCGAACTTCTTACGCAACTCCGGGTTCTGCGTCGCCACACCGACAGGGCAGGTGTCGAGATGACAGACGCGCATCATGATGCAACCGGAGACCACCAGCGGCGCGGTGGCGAAACCGAACTCCTCAGCGCCGAGCAGCGCAGCGATCATCACGTCCCTGCCGGTCTTGAGCTGGCCGTCGGTCTGCACCACGATCCGATCGCGCAAGCCGTTACGCAGCAACGTCTGCTGGGTTTCGGCCAGACCGAGTTCCCATGGCGCACCGGCATGCTTGATGGAGGAGAGCGGGGATGCCCCGGTACCGCCGTCGTGCCCGGAGATCAGCACCACGTCGGCGTGTGCCTTGGACACCCCGGCCGCGACCGTGCCGACTCCTACCTCGGAAACCAGCTTGACGTGGATCCGTGCCGCCGGGTTCGCGTTCTTCAGGTCGTGGATGAGCTGCGCGAGATCCTCGATCGAGTAGATATCGTGGTGCGGCGGCGGGGAGATCAGCCCGACTCCTGGGGTGGAGTAGCGAGTCTTCGCGATCCACGGGTACACCTTGGCGCCTGGCAGTTGTCCGCCCTCGCCCGGCTTCGCGCCCTGCGCCATCTTGATCTGCAGGTCGTCGGCGTTGACGAGGTACTCGCTGGTGACACCGAAGCGGCCGGAGGCGACCTGCTTGATGGCCGAGCGCCGCAGGTCGCCGTTCTCGTCGGGCAGGTAGCGGTCGGCGTCCTCGCCGCCTTCACCGGTGTTGGACTTCCCACCGAGCCGGTTCATCGCGATCGCCAGCGTCTGGTGCATCTCCTTGGAGATCGAACCGTAGGAGATGGCGCCGGTGGCGAACCGCTTGACGATCTCGGAGACCGGTTCGACCTCCTCGATCGGCACAGGCTGACGCGCACCCGGCTTGAAGTCGAACAGGCCGCGCAGCGTCATCAGCCTCGTGGACTGGTCGTCGACCGCCTCGGTGTACTCCTTGAAGATTTCGTACTTCCCCGACCGCGTCGAGTGCTGCAGCTTGAACACGGTCTGCGGGTTGAACAGGTGTGGGTCGCCTTCCCGTCGCCAGTGGTACTCGCCACCGACCTGCAGCGTGCGGTGGGCCGGTCGCACACCGTCGGCGGGGAAGGCCCGCTTGTGGCGGTCGGCGACCTCGTCGGAGATCACGTCGAAGCCGATGCCGCCAAGCCGTGATGTGGTGCCGGTGAAGCAGCTGTCGATGACCTCGGCGCCGATACCGATCGCCTCGAAGGTCTGCGCACCGGTGTAGGAGCCGACCGTGGAGATGCCCATCTTGGACATCGTCTTGCGCACGCCCTTTCCCAGCGCCTTGATCAGGTTCTTGGTGGCCTGCTTGGCGTCGACCCCTTCAATGGTGCCGGACTCGGCGAGATCGGCGACGGTCGCCATCGCCAGGTACGGGTTGATGGCGGCCGCGCCGTAGCCGATCAGCAGTGCGATGTGGTGCACCTCGCGGGCATCACCGGACTCCACCAGCAGACCCACCTGGGTGCGGGTCTTCTCGCGCACCAGGTGATGGTGCACCGCGCCGGTGAGCAGCAGCGAAGGGATCGGCGCGTGGTCGGCGTCGACGGCCCGGTCTGAGAGCACCAGGATGCGAGCGCCCTCGGCGATCGCGTGCGACACCTCGCCACGGATCTCCTCCAGCCGCTTGGCCAGGGCCTCGCCGCCGCCCGCGATCTCGTAGATGCCGTTGATCGTGGCGCTGCGGTATTCGGGGAGGTCACCGTCGTCGTTGACGTGCACGATCTTGGCAAGCTCGTCGTTGTCGAGCACCGGGAACGGCAGCACGATGCGATGGCAGGAGTCCTCGGTGGCTTCCAGCAGGTTCGGGTCGGCACCGAGGTGGGTGCCGAGCGAGGTGACGAGCTCCTCCCGGATCGCGTCCAGCGGCGGGTTCGTGACCTGCGCGAACATCTGTGTGAAGTAGTCGTAGAGCTGGCGGGGGCGGGTGGAGAAGGGCGCGAGCGGCACGTCGTTGCCCATCGAGCCGATCGGCTCGGCGCCCACCTTCGCCATCGGTCGGAGCAGCATGTCCAGCTCCTCCTCGGTGTAGCCGAACGCCTGCTGCCGGTGCACCAACGCCGCGTGCGTGGGGACCTCGCGCTCCCGCTCCGGAAGCGCGTCGAGGTGCAGCAGGCCGTTGGCCACCCATTCCGGGTAGGGATGCTCGGAGGCGAGCTGGCCCTTGATCTCCTCATCGTCGACGATCCGGCCCGCCGCGGTGTCGACGAGGAACATCCGGCCAGGCTCCAGCCTGCCCTTGCGCACCACCGATGACGGCTCGATCTCCAGCACGCCCGCCTCGCTGCCAAGCACGACCAGACCGTCCTCGGTCACCCAGTAGCGGGCGGGGCGCAGGCCGTTGCGGTCGAGCACGGCACCGATCAGCGAGCCGTCGGTGAAGGACACCAACGCTGGGCCGTCCCACGGCTCCATGAGCGTGGCGTGGAACTCGTAGAATGCCCGGCGGGCCGGGTCCATCTCCTGGTGGTTCTCCCAGGCTTCCGGGATCATCATCAGCACGGCGTGCGGCAGTGAGCGACCGCCGAGGTGCAGCAGTTCAAGCACCTCGTCGAACGATGCCGAGTCGCTGGCACTTCCCTCGATGATGGGGTACAGCCGGGAGAGGTCGCCGGGGATCTTGTCGGTTGCCAGCATCGACTCCCGCGCGGTCATCCAGTTCCGGTTGCCCCGCACGGTGTTGATCTCACCGTTGTGCGCTACGTACCGATACGGGTGCGCCAGCGGCCACGCCGGGAAGGTGTTGGTTGAGAAGCGGGAGTGAACCAGGGCGAGCGAGCTGGTCACGCGTTCGTCGCCGAGGTCGCCGAAGAAGCGCCCGACCTGGGGCTCTGTGAGCATGCCCTTGTAGACGATGGTGCGGGCGGACAGGCTGGCGAAGTACACGTCGGCCTCGTGGTCGGCCCGCTTGCGCACGCAGAACGCCAGGCGCTCTGCGTCGAGGCCGGTAACTTCCGACCGCACTGGCGCGAGGAACAGCTGCCGGAAGGCAGGCATCGTGGTTGCCGCGATGCTGCCGACGTGCTCGTGATCGACCGGCAGGTCACGCCACCCGAGTACCCGCATCCCCTCCTCGGCGGCGATCCGCTCGACGGTGCTCATCGCCTCGCGCCGCTGCTCCTCATCGGTGGGAAGGAACGCGATACCCGCCGCGTAGCCGCCAACTTCGGGCAGTGCGAAGTCCACGACCTCGCGGAAGAACGCATCCGGTAGCTGGAGCAGGATGCCCGCGCCGTCGCCGGTTTCCGGTTCCGCCCCACGAGCGCCTCGGTGCTCAAGATTGCGCAGCGCCACGAGTGCCTTGTCGACGATGCCGTGATCCCGCCTGCCCGCGAGGTCTGCGACGAACGCGACGCCGCAGGCATCGTGCTCGTACCGAGGGTCGTAGAGCCCCCCGGTCGTCGGCGCAGCTGTGCGTTCGGTAGTCGTCTGCGGGTCGTGATGACGGCGAGTCATGGTCACCGGCCCTCCCTGTTGCGATGCGAGGTGTCTGCGCCCACGTCGTCGGGGGCCGGATCTAGGCACCGAAGGCGCGGTAACGCGATCGTCCATGCCTCGATACATATTACGGCGGCATGCGCACGGGTGCGACTACGATGTCGTGCCCGGCAGCCGGGACCGCGCCAAGTCAGCTTGTGCCCGGCCCGACGTCAGTTTGGTGTTACCGCTTCCGCGGCGGTTCTGGTGCTTGGCGGACCATTTTTTCTGGCCATCGCGATTTTAACAAGCCCTGATGCATGGTCCATGGGTGAGTCGATCATCACGCTGGACGGCCTTGACTCGCATTTCCCCAGGTGAGCGGTGGTGCAAGCGGCTGGATCACGGCCGTTTCGGCCATGATGTGACGTGGATCGATGAAGTGGCCGCCGTGGCGTGTGTTACGCCGGAATGAACATCCGACTCGGTACGCCGTCAGTCATCGACGCCGCGTAACGTCGCCGCCGCCCGCTCGGTCTCCCAAAATGCCCGCATCGACGCGATCTGGCCGTCCGCCGCGGCGCGATAGACGAATACGCCCTCGGTGTCCACTCGCATTCCGCCGGGCAGGAAGGTGGTGATTGTGCCGACGTTCGCGCACTCCGACCCGGCCGCGAAAGAGTCGGTGATGGTGAACTGGAAGCGCTCCACCATGGCGATGGAGGCGTCCCAGAACGCCGCGATGGCCAGACGACCGTGATGTCCACGGCCGTCGGGATCGAACATCGACGGGCCGACCGGGTCCTCCACAACGCCGTCCTCGACGAACAACGCCACCCACTCGTCCCTGGCCCCGCGCACCACGGCCGCCATCGAACGCCATGCGGCGAGTCGCGCAGGATGCTCGGTCTGCGAGGCCCGCCAGGTGATGCCCGGTATCGTCGGTGCGCTCATGTCGACTCCTGTCTGTGCCTGCCGTAGGGGGCTCACGGCAGCTTGTCGATGATCTCCTCGCCGAAGCGCTTGATGCTGTCCTGCTTTTCGCGCAGGCCGGCGTCCATCCCAAGGCCGTAGAGCGGCCACGGCATGGTGAGTACGTCGGTGACGCCGATCTCGGCCTGCTGCCGGTACCCGTCAAGGCCGAACCGGTCGACGCACACCGCCTGGATCTCGAACGGTTCGTGCGCCCGCCGATACTGTTCGCGGAGCTCGCGCAGGCGGTCGATGGTGTCGCGGAGGTCGCTGAAGGTGATCATGGCGGAGGTCCAGCCGTCGCCGGAGCGTGCCGCTCTGCGCAGCCCCGGCTCGCTGTGTCCGCCGACGTAGATCGGCACCGGCCTGCTCGGGTGCGGTGCCATCCGCAGCTTGCCGAATTCGTAGTAGTCGCCGTGGTACTCGACCATCCCGCCTGCGAGGATCAGCCGCAGGATCTCGATCGCCTCGTCGGCCCGCTTTCCGCGGTGATCGAAGTGCGCGCCGCACCACTGTGACTCCTCCGGCGTCCAACCAAGTCCGACGCCGAGGCCGAACCGGTCGCCGGTCAGTGTCGCCACCGATGCCACCTGCCTGGCCAGCAACACCGGGTTGCGCGGGTTGAGCTTGAGCACCTGGGTGTAGAAGCGGATGCGTTCGGTCACCGCGCCCATGGCCGCAGCCGCGATGAGCGGATCGACCCAGGGCGTATCTTCGGTCCAGAATCGCTTGCCGTCCGGGGTGTAGGGGTAGTCGGCTGAGACCTGTTCGGAGTAGAACAGCGAATCCGGCAGCGCGATCGCGGAGAAGCCGCATTCTTCTGCGGTGCGTGCCAGGGCGGTCAGTTCCGACAGCGGGCTCATGGCAACAGACAGCGTGAACCTCATCGCGCGCGTCCCCGTTCCTCTGCATGACTTTGCCGGCAAGAAATGTAACGCGTTCTAGTTGAATATGCCAGCGCTGAGGTCGAAGTCTTGAGCATTCGCGGGCGCATGTCTAGCATCGGGTCACTCGGCCGTTAAGAACGTGTTCTAGATGGCGGAGGCGGTGTGGGGTGTGGCGGTGTGGCGACAGCAACAGAGGAGCGGGATATGAGCGATCGCGACCAGTTCTTCATTGGCGGTACCTGGGTGGAGCCGGAGGGGACGCAACGCATCGAGATCGTCTCGCCGCACACTGAGGAAGTCATCGCCTCGGTTCCCGCAGGCACCATCGCCGATATCGATCGCGCCGTCGCCGCCGCGAGGACGGCCTTCGATGGCGGGGACTGGGCGGCTACTCCGGCGACCGAGCGGGCGGTGGCGGTAGGTAAGCTCGCCGAAATCTTCGCTGCCAGGCTGGATGAGATCAACCAGGTGATCACCGCCGAGATGGGCTCGCCGATCACCTTCGGACGGATGAGCCAGGCCATGCTGCCGCAGATGATCTACCAGTACTACGCGGACCTGGGCAAGAACTACCAGTTCAGCGATGAGCGGGTGGGCATGCTCGGCCCGTCGCTGGTGCGCAGGGAGCCGGTAGGCGTGGTGGCCGCGATCGTGCCGTGGAACGTGCCGCAGTTCCTGATCGCAAGCAAGCTGGCACCTGCATTGGTGGCCGGGTGCACCGTGGTCGTCAAACCGGCGCCGGAGACCGCACTGGATTCCTATCTGCTCGCCGAGATGGTGGCCGAGGCGGGCATCCCGGCAGGCGTGGTCAACATCGTGGCCGCTGGCAGGGAGGCAGGAGAACACCTTGTCTCCCATCCCGGCGTCGACAAGGTCGCGTTCACAGGTTCCACGGCCGCGGGCCGCCGGATCGGGGAGATCTGCGGCGGCCGGCTCAAACGATGCAGCCTGGAGTTGGGAGGCAAGTCCGCGGCTATCATCCTCGACGACGCCGACCTGAACATCGCAGTCCCGATGCTGAAGCTGACCGGTCTGCTGAACAACGGCCAGGCATGTATCGCACAGAGCCGGGTGCTAGCGCCGCGCGGCCGCTACGACGAGGTCGTCGACGCGCTTGCCGAGATGGTGCGTTCGGTGAATGTCGGTGATCCTGCCGACGCGGCCACCGAGGTCGGCCCGCTGGTCGCTCAGCGCC
>JBOHEL010000014.1:0-25830 GCA_050700995.1 Sciscionella sp.
CGACCACAGCAATCCGGACCAAGCCGCAGAACCGCCAGCGGCGGACCCTTCACGCCCCAAAACAACAAAACGATCACCGGCCCAGAGAAACGATCACCAACAATTTAGCCGGTGGATCGAGGCTGAGTCGGCGACCATGCTCTGAATCCGGCGTTCCAGGGTGCGGATTTCGGTGTCCAGAGCCGCAAGGCGGTCAAGCCGTCGTCGGACCAGTTCGGACCGGACGTCATCATCGTTGTCGACGATCTGGCGTGCGGTCCTGGCCGAGGTCTGGCCACACAGGTCACGGCAACGGGATTGGTAACCAGGGTGGGCGATCGTGAGGTCGGTGTGCGCTCGATTGGCCATTCGAGTGCGTTCGCTGACCAGCTGGTCTCGGTAGTCCACCAGCAACTTGAGGTCGTCGGCCGGCCCCGCCGCCATCACGGGCGGCAGGTCGTCCTCGCGCGCGGTGATCCGCGCGATGTTTAGGGCGTCAGCGGGATCGTTCTTGCCCGGCCGACGAGAACGGTGCCGCTCGCGTACCGTCAGTGCGGGTGGCACATCCACGACAACGATGCCGGCATCGCGCAACGCCAGCGCAACCGCGTGACCATAGCCGTCGGCGCCCTCGATACCGAATCGCTGCCCGGCCCCTGCTCCTGGAGCCAGACGACGAGCTCGGCGTGCCCAGTCTTGTTGTTGGGGATCGTGATCGTCGCGCGGGACCGGCCTGACGCCTCGACCAGAGCAACTGCGAGCGTGTCCTTATGAATGTTCATGCCGCCGAACAACAGTACAGGCTTCTTTCGACCGGATTGATGCGGTCGAGCGGTGCGCAGCCATGCGTCGGGACATCCAAGCTTCTATCAAGCGACCTCGCCCGACCCGGCTGTTCTCGCCGAGGACACTCATGAGACAAGCCACACCACCGGTGGGCACATCAAGGCAGAGTCACCCGCAAGAACACCGGCATCCTCGTCAAAATCGACAAGGACCCCCAGAGCGGAGTCCAACACGCATGGATCAGTGCTGGGCGCCATTGTTCAGAGTCTCCGTCGTGGCCACAACAATCTCGGAACCGATGGCGATCCGCGGCATCGGTTTCAGGCCGTCTTCGTCGAATTTGTCTGAGCTATCTGATCACGGCACCACCGAGCCACGTCTGCCCGCACGCTCAATGAAACACCCCATTCTCACGACCACCGATGGAACTTATTTCCTTGGCCGTTTTGACAGTTGTACCCACTGTTCGCGCAGACTGAGCATTGGCTCGCCATGCCGCCGCCGTGACCACGGCATGCCTGGCATCGCACTAGTCGCACCTTCTTCCGGCAGGTACGACAGTAGACTCCCTCTTGATCCCGGCTATACGCCACGTCCGCCCCTCCTAGTCATGCGCCTATTCGCCTTTGCCCATGATGATGTGGTACGCACCCACTGCGCCGGATAGATCGGCATGGAATTCCTGCATCAGTTCAGGGTTGAGTGTCGATTGGGCGAAGTACATCCGCCCGTCTTTGGTTCGCCAACCGATCATACTCGACGTCAAAGGAAACGCCGACCGGATTTTCTCTATACCCAATGACGGGTTGTAAGCTACCATATGGAAAGTCAGTAAATATGTACTTGGTCCGAAATGCACCTTTCTGGACTACGACCAGTAGTCGGCGATCGGTTGTCAAAAACCGTGGGTAGCTCGCAAGTTTATGATTGTTTTCTCCATAAAGATCAATTGCGGAGTAATAGCCAACCATCCGCTCATCGGGGTCGAGGTGTGCGACTAACGCCTCCTCCTCTCCTTTTGCAAGAGTTATGCCTCCGCGTCGGGCGGCCTGAGCGAGACCAGTCATTAGCACTCCCTATAGATTCATGGCCAGGACGGTATTCTGGTCAAGTTTGTCTGGATGTCAGACCCGGCATCAGCGCTGACCGGATCTTTCCGCTGCTTATCGTATTTGTTGTTCGGATAGCTGAGGACGGAGCGCACCTCCCTTGCTGCCCAAACGCTCTTGTTCCTAGCACTCTCATCGGTGGGGGCGCTGTCCGCGTTACTCTGTCAGGTAGTCAGATGCGGTGGTGGCGCAGTCGGCGATGTCCATCAAGAGGTTGCAGGCGCCTGAGTGGTTCGCACAGGTCTCGCCGTATCAGTACGGCACTCGGACCTAGCAGATAGCCCAATAGACAGCGCATAGCCCAGATAGCTAGTTCGTGATGTCGGCCGGTGAGGAACCAGGCGGCTGGCCTGACTCAGTGTTCCGGTGTTGACTATCGGGGAGGTCAGGTTGCTGTGGGGGGACCGAGACTGTCGAGGACTGCGCGTATCGCCTTATCCCAGTTTACGGAGAAGTCGGCATACTGAATGAATTCACTGAAGGTTTCTCCCGGTCCGATAGGCAGATCGGGGATCTCACATGTCTCTAGCATTATTGGTACGAACCACCGGCGGTTTCTTGGCATGAGCCGAAGCTGTTCGATAGCGATAATGAGTTCTTCGTTCATGTACGAGACGAGTTTATTGCAGTATCGAGGAGAGAAACACGCGATGAAGTAGTCGCCAGCTCGGATGGCTTTCTTGATCTCGGACTGCCATCGCATGCCGGGTAGCAAGTGGGTTCGGTCCATCCAGACATCGAAACCGGACTCGGTCAAGGCATGTACGAGTTGGTCCACCGCGTCCATGTCTTCCCGGACGTACGAGACGAATATTCGCTTCCTCGTCAGCTGTCTCTCCTTGACCCCAGTGTCGCGAGTCATCGGGTCGGGTGGCCCGATGATGGTGTAGGTCCTTGCCGGACCGGGAACGGTTCGCGCGGTGCGCAAGTAGTTGGCGACTGACAATTCGCTGAGCCGGTTTTGGAACGTCGTCCGGATGTCGTCTGCATCGATCCCAGCGGCTGAGCCTGCGAGCACGTCTTGGTCAAGGCGGGTCACGGCGTCCAATCCGGTGATGAGGATCTCCAATTCGACGCTGCGCGGGGAATTGCGCAGGCCCAGCCTAGCCAACTGTGGGTATCGGCGCATGTGTTCGGTGTTCCAACAAATCGTCACGAGCGCACAGTACAGTGCGAACAAGCAGTCCTTCCTTTTCATTGCCGTCGCGCTGAGTTCTGCTAGTCCACGCCACACTCCATCGCCCGCAAGGCCGTGCGGAGTCGCCCAGGACAGCATCCGGGCTACCGCGTTCTGGACGTCGGCGAGTGTCCTGGCGGCGACCATCTCAACCAGAATCGGCCGCACGTTTTCCAACCCGGGCCCCGGTAACGGTGCGGGGTCTGCGGCAGCACGGTGATCGTCGGAGCCGGTCGTCGCCGCCTTCTCCTGGTAGACGCCAAGGGCGCGCCAGCCACGCTGACGGCTAGATCGGATATGTCTGGCGGCTGTGGAGGTGGGGGGGAGTCGGGCAAAAAGAGCGTCAGCGGCACACTCGTCGATCTCATAGGCGTTAAGTAGATGCTGGATGAACTCGTCGCCGAAGCGTGCGGCCGGCATGCGGCCTGAGCGCCACGCCTGCTCAATTCCTTCGGCCGTCTCCAACCAGCGTCCAAGGCGATCCTCATTGACCGCGGGCGAGTCCGGATCAATCAGGCTCGTCGTGGCTGTGGCGAGCAACTCGTCGGCGACCGTGGTCGGTCCTGAATGCATAGCCAGCGGATCGTCACACCATCGGGGACTGGTGTGTCGGCGCTGCGCCCGACCGGTCTGGTAGGCCACAGGCAAGACTGGCTCGAAGGCGCCGTCGTCGATGTCGATCACGGTCGCAACGTGGACCCCACTGCGACGACGTTGCTCCAGGCCCGTCGTCGCGATGGGGGCAGTGACCAATGCTGAGCGTCCGTCGTCGGACATGGATAACTCCCGAACGGTCAGCGGCAACCCGTGTGGTGAAGCCATATCGGATCGCTTGATTGTCCGGTTGGTGGCCAGGTCGTAGTCGTAGATACTCAACAGACCGGTCCCTCGTTCGGGGATCATGGCGATCATCGCACTGGTGCTCGCACGTGGGTTCCATCCGACCGCGGTCGACCAGATGGGCAGGATGATCACAGCGCCGTCAGATACTCGAACGAGTAGGTTTCGCCCTGACCGCCCGTCACACAGGTGGATCCAACTGTCGTCAGGGCTGTAGGATAGTTCGACGAAGCCGAGGTCCGCGTCGGCTGGAAATCCGACGATCAGCCGACGCCCGCCAAGCGCAGGGTCGTATTCCCACAGCAGGTACTTACCCATTGAGGTGGCATCGGGCCATCTCCCCAATCTTTCCTCGAGAACACAGATGTAAGTGCCGGAATGCCGCCATGCCACTGTGCCTGCCTCACACAGTGGATAGTGTGGTTGCGGATGCGGGTCGCCGATTGGTTGAACATACATCTGGTGGTACAGATGCGGTACTGCCAGGAATGGCGAACCTTGGCGAAACATGAGGTGCATGCTGTGATCACGGACCCAGTCCGTCCCGGCAGGCAGCCCCAACGCCTCAGCCGCCGGGCGGCGGCAGAACGCCCACGCGCCTGCCTTGGTATGCACGGTACCCATGCGGTCGACATACCGCGGATCGGTGATCGCCACGCCTCGCTCGTCAACGACGACCGAGGGAGCTGCGTGCCCGCGCTCCTCTGCCACCGAGAAAAAGACTCGGAGAGCGTCATAGTCACTGAGGGTCTCGTCGATCAGGACGGTTTCGCCGGTTACGATGAGCGTCATGGCCAGCTAGTTCCTCACAAGATGTCATGGAGGTCGACCTCGGGAGCCAGATTGCCCAGCTGCATCAGCGCATCGAGATACAACGAGGGGTCAATCCCAATCTCCTTACAGCGAGTAGAGATGGTCCGCAATCGGTGGGTGACCTCCCGGACAGAGACGTCAATCGGCGCATGCGGATACAAGCCGAGCACCTCATCGACCGTATTTAGGTAAGACGTCAGTACCTCCTGGTCGGCCGCCCCGGGTACTCGACCCCGCATTTCCGAAATGACATAAAGGGTATGCAGAAGATCAATCGCCTTCTGGAAGAAGAACAATGCCGCTGCGGCGTCACCAGCCTGCAGGCACTGGTGCCCGCCAGCAGCGATGCTTTCCGGCGAGCCGTAGTAACCAGAAACCATGTCTTGATAACGCGCCTCGCCACTGGTCAACCAATTAACAGCATCCGGATCCACCTCCAACGGAGGCCGAGGCGGCGCTTCATTGTGCCTGCGCGGACTGCCTCGCAGACGCATTTGGATGTCACCGACCGTCACACCATCGGGCATCCGAACTACGGTTGACGAGGGGAGGTCTTCACATGCCGCTAATGCTGATGTTCGAATTCGCTCACGATCATTATCAACGGCCTTTCCCAAGCTCATCCACGCCGTGCCTGACTGCGCTACAAACGACTCATGCCACTCAATGCTGAACATCAGGATTTTCGCTGCGGTCAGCTGAACGCCCAGATCGCGGGCACTCTCGCACCAAGCCGCGAACCACAACCAGATTGACCGGCTTGCATCCCACGGACGCGCCCCACTGATCTCAACCAAAGCCTCGACCACGGGCTGCGCATCGCCGATGACCTTCATCTTGAAGAACCTGTCGACGAGCTCATCAACCAGCGGCGCGTCGCTGGGTCGAATAACCGGCCATCGAGGCTTTCTCCGAAACATCAACACCATCCCTCTCGGACATGGCCCTGCCAATACGGCGGACATCGCCGATATCGGTAAACGAGTCAAAGACGTTACACGAACCGTCCGTCCATGGCTCAGTCACGATCATCAGCCGCGTCATACACACATCACTGCCAAAACACCTGGTCACGGTCGTGAACCATTTAGACGTGCCAGTCCGGCCTGCTCCGGGTAGGCACGGCGCAGATGCCGCGCGATTTGCTCTTGGACCCAGTCCTGCTCAGGCTTGTCCTAGACCACCTGCCGCAGCACGGCATTGTTGACCAGACAGCTCGGCGTCTCCGCCGGGTACTCTACTGGCGCGGCATTAGGACAGGTTGGCGTCGTAGTGGTTGTGCAGGCGCGGACTGCGTCGCAACTCCTGTCTGACCGGTCGAGGGTGACCGGTCGAGCCGTGAGACGACCATCGCACTCCCAGACCCTGCCCTCGCAGGGTGGAGATCTGCCAGCGTTCCAGCAACGACAGGTACCGATACGGCGGGCCGCTTCCACCAGTCGCACTGACGGTGCTCACCATATCTCCGCCCGCCACCAGTATCCCGTCTCGCGACGGATGTCCATCTCCCGACACCCCTCCACTGTCCCCATCCCGGCCAGCGACAGTTGCCACTAACGCGACTCCACATCCGACTGCCGCTCACACTCACCTGGGCCGTCTGCACACCCGCAGCCAGCAGCAGGCCTGCGGCAAGCACAGGAACCCACGCGGAATCAGGTGATCAATATTCGCGCGGAACCGACACCGCGGTCTTGCCGCGTACTCGACGTGCTGTGGCCGCTGTTGCACGACGGCCTGCTGTCCACACCGAACACACCGGCAGCCGACTACCAAGCCTTGGACATGATCCTTTTCAGACTCTGCTAGACAACACTCGGCAGATCACGCCAGATCAGTCGCCCTTTGTTCGGACAACCTCCCGCAGGCAGTAACAAGATGGCTGGACTCGGCGATGACCTTGGCGCCGGGTTTGTATCGACAGCACTCACGTCTTGGACACCATCTTGGCCCTGGTGATCGGCAGATCACCAAGAGCCCGCCGCGTGGAGTGATATCGAGTCGGCTCGACCGAACTTCACGGCAGCTCTAAGTCTAAGGAGTTACGCCATGGGCATGGGCAAGGGTCTGCGAGCGCTACGGCAGCACGTGGCGACGATCGCCGCTGCGGATACCGTGCAGGAGTTCAGGGAGACGGCCTGGTCCGCACAGAAGCACGTCAGATCATCACTGAATCGTCACCACAACGACGAGACTGAGCCCGAGAAGGTCGGGAACACAAGCTGGGTGAGCCAGGCCATCGAGCGCTTACCGTTGCCAGATAGCCCTGCCAGCAAGCCATGGGAATTCGCGCTTTCTACCTTGATCAGGCCTCATCTTCCGGCAGCTTTGCGTCGCCTACCAGGTCTCTTGGACCGTTTCGGGGTAATCCGCTTTGGCCCCGATACCATTGCTCTTGATTCGACCCACGACATCCGCTGGTCTGACGTCGTGGAGCTTCGCACCCAGCCGTTTATTGATGTCTTCACTTCGGCCACCATCGATAATATCGGTAACACAGTCGCCCGCTTACTTCCGATTTCACGTCTTGCCAAGAAGCCCACCCAATGGCTCATCGACAAGACGGCCGATGCGGTACTGAGCCTCGCCCTCATCACTCTCACGGAGAACAGCAAAAGGTCCGCTGCCCTCCAGATACCGACTGAGATCATTTACCGAGGTCGGCTTGGGCGACAGAAGAAAATCAACCCAGGCCTGCTCTCCAGCGCTGTACTTGCCTTACCAGGGGTCACCGAGAGCGTGCTCGCGACCGCTCGGGCCAATGACGTCCCCGTCACGACCTCGCCAATGCGGAGCGCTACCCACGACCAAGCCGAGCTCATCCCCGAGCGTGCCGCCAAACTGATGACTCGCCTCAAGGGACTCCGCCACGCAACGGCACATGAACCCGTCTGGGACAAGACTGACAGCTTAACCCTACCAGCTGGCAAAGATCTCGATCCCCAGAAATGAGATAAGGCCAGGCTGGCGAACGAGAGACCGTGACCACCATTGTGTGCAGATCTTGAGCGAGCCTCTTCCAGACTGCACAGTATCGCTCGCGACGGTGAGATCGATCAGCGGCCAATCGTAACACTGACCGGCTTCCACGGTGGCCGAGCCACTGCCAGATCCACCCGGGAACAAGCCCGTAGGACTTACAGTAATTGAACTTGGACGCACATAGAGCGCACATAGAGCCCTCTCCGAGAGATCGCAAAGCCCCCATGACAGAATCAATGAATGTCCGCTCATGCCGCGACGGGGGCGGTGGGAACTCGCGCCTGAAGGTCGGCGCACTGTGGTGGGATGACGACCATGCCGGAGGTGTTGACCTCCCCCTCCTCTGATGATGATCTTGTCTTGCGGTTGGCGGCGGCGGCGTATCTGGGCCGCTTCACCGGTACCTCCCGGATGCATACGGAGTCGGATCTGCGGCTGTTCTTCGTCTGGTGCGCCGGGCAGCACCTCGCGCCCTTGGCTGCGCAGCGGGCGCAGATCGAGCGCTATGTGCGGTGGATGCAGGAAGTCCGGCGGTTCAAACCCTCCACGGTCTCTCGGCGGATGGCCGTGGTCACCGGGTTCTACCGCACTTGTGTCATCGATGCGGTCTTGGAGCACTCGCCGGCTGATTATGTGCGGCGCCCCGTCGTGCCCCCGGAGTCGCCCACCCTCGGGCTGTCACATCTGCAGTTTGAGGCGCTGCTGACTGCGGCTCGCGAGTCGGCGAACGTGTTCGACTTCGCGCTCGTGGCCATGCTCGGGCTGTTGGGGCTGCGGATCTTTGAAGCCTGTGGTGCGGACATCGGCGACGTCGGTGAGGAACACGGCCACCACGTCCTGCGCGTCCAGGGCAAGGGTTCGAAGGTTGTGCTGGTGCCCTTGCCGCCGGCGGTGGGGCGGGCGATCGACCGGGCTATTGACGCTCGCCGCGGGGGTCCGATCTTGCTCAACCGGCGCGGAGCACGCATGGACCGGCACTGCGCGACCCGACGATTACGGCGCCTGGCGCAGGTGTCGGTGGTGCGGCTGCCGAGGATGCATCCACACATGCTCCGGCACACCTTTGTCACTACCATGCTTGATGCCGGGGTGGACCTGCGAGATGTGCAGATCGCCGCCCGCCACGCCGATCCGCGCACCACCATGCGCTACGACCGGGCCCGCAAGAACCTGGATCGGCACCCGAACTACATCCTCGCCGCCTACATGGCCTCCGGCACCTGAACCGAGCATGCCGAGCAGCTCACCGTAACGCGCTGGTATGCCGATAAGCGGGCGTCTGCGAACATCAGTGGTCCACAGCTCTCCCAGGACGTCGGGGCTGACGCCCAGAGCCGAGCAACTTCCTGGAAGACGAGGAGAGCGCGTGCAAGTCGGACTGAACAGGCTGGTCCAGCCGGAACTTGCGAGGCACGTCCCGGAGTGCCGGGCGTTCTATGCCACGCGAGGGGAGCGGCGAGGCCCCGCGTCCCTCGAGGAACTGCGGGAGGCGCGTGCCGAGCACGTCCCTGCTCCGCTCCCCGGAGCGGTCACCGTTGAGCATGTCGTGGATGCATCCCGGCGGAAGATCCCATTGCGGATCTTTGCGCCGAAGAACGCGAAGGCGCAAGGCGTGTACTTCGACATCCCCGGTGGGGGCTTCTACCTCAGGTCGACGGCGGGCGGGGACACACGCAACTCGGCGCTCGCCGAGTCGCTTGGGATAGTCGTGGTCAGCGTCGACTACCGGCTCGCGCCCGAGAACCCCTGGCCGGCCGCGCCAGATGACTGCGAGACCGCCGCGCTCTGGCTCATCTACCAAGCCGAGGTCCGATTCGGCACCACGAATCTCGCGATCGGTGGTAGCTCGGCCGGAGCGACGCTCGCCATGACTACGCTGCTCCGGCTTCGGGACAAAGGCCACGCAGATTCTTTCGCTGGCGCCGCCTTGCAGTTTGGAACCTACGACCTGAGCGGCCAGACCCCTGCGGGTCGGCTGATCGCTGACGAGTACTTCCTCGAGGCCTACGTCGGCCACCTCGCTGACCGCACCGTTCCCGACGTATCGCCCATCTTCGGCGACCTGCGTAACCTACCGCCGACACTCCTGATCGTCGGGGCGTTGGACGTCCTGCTCGAGGACAACCTGGTCATGGCGGCCCGGCTTTCCGCAGCAGGAGGTGAGGTCGATCTCCGAATCTACCCAGAATCGCCACATGGCTTCACCGGCCACCCGACCAGCATGGCGAGAGCCGCGCTGAATGGTCGGGAGTCCTGGCTCGCCGAGCGCTTCACTGCATGCGCCACGTCCCGATACCCATGATCAGGAGCCCCGCAACCGGTGCGTGCCAAGGGCGAGCCGTGCAGAGCCCAACAGCCAGGGAGCCTGGATTCCACATGGAGCCGACGACATCCAGGTGTGCGTTCGCAGTGCCCACCTCTCGTCCGCGCCCACGCCAAATCTGCCGCGATCCGCGCTCTACCCGCAGTCACGGCGAGTGGAGCGGCCGGTGTGCGGATCTGCCGAATAGCGGATAGTGGTCTTGACCATGCGTTTTCTGATCACCTGGTTCACCGTGCTTTCCTCGTAGTCTGAATCTCACCCGTGTTGGACAGGAGGCTGAGGTGGCCGAGACGACGCTGGCCGAGACGACGGTGGCCGAGGTGATGGCCGAGCTGGCCGCGCTCGAGGACCCGAAGACACGCGAGGTGAACAAGAAACACGGTGACGATCACGGTGTGAACCTCAGCATGCTGCGCGCGCTCGCGAAGCGGCTGAAGACGCAGCAGGAACTCGCGCGCCAGCTCTGGAAGACAGCTGACACCGCGGCGAGACTGCTGGCGATCCTGATCTGCCGCCCGAAGGCGTTCGAGCGTGACGAATTGGACGTCATGTTGCGCGAGGCGCGCACCCCCAAGGTGCACGACTGGCTCGTGAACTACGTGGTGAAGAAAAACCCGCGCTCCGCAGAGCTGCGCCTGGCCTGGTCCGCCGATCCGGATCCAGTGGTCGCGAGTGCCGGCTGGGCGCTGACCACCGAACACGTGGCCAAGAAGCCCGAGGGCCTCGACCTCGCGGGACTGCTCGACGTCATCGAGGCGGAGATGAGAGACGCCCCGGCTCGCCTGCAGTGGGCGATGAACCACTGCCTGGCTCAGATCGGGATCGAGCACGCTGAGCACCGCGCCCGTGCACTCGACATCGGTGAGCGCCTGGAGGTACTCAAGGACTACCCGACTCCCCCGAACTGCACGTCTCCGTTCGCGCCCATCTGGATCACCGAGATGGTGCGCCGACAGCACGACAAGTAGGAAGGTTCGCGCCCACGCTCGTACCGCTACCCCCTCAGAACGCGCCAACACGATCGACAGAAGTTGGCTATCGAGGCGAAGCGCAACGCACACGGAGACGTACCCATGCAAACATCCGCTTCTGCCGCTGATCGGCCGCTCGGCACAACACGCTCAACACCAGATCGGGACTGCCGGCTGTCACTTCATCGAGCCGACGGGCCAAGCAACGAGCACGATCAACGCGCTGGACACGACGCAGCCCACGGTCAACGACGCAGCAGGATCCAATGTCATGGTTGGTCAACACCACAACAACAGCGATCACCGACCCCAGCGACCCAACTTACCCCCCGGCCGCAGCACACAGCGGACTCGAAGCCGTGCACATCCCCAAATGCCGACTCTCCGACCACCGAGCCCTCGTGTTCTAGTAAGCCACCCAGCCTGGCATGACCGGACCAGCCAACCAGATGAACCCCTTACAGCCCGCTGAGCTGCGGTTTTCGAGTACGTAGGGGGTTCAGGTAGAACTTCATCTGTGGACCTTGGGGGAACTTACTACAACACAAAACCCCAGGTAGAAGCCCTGGAGGCGCTGCTCCAGAAGCTGCCAGACCCCGCCACGCCCGCTCCGCCGACTGCCGACCGGCCGAAACCAGGGCGGGCACGGCAACTCGATGCCAACCAGACCCAAGCGCTGATCCAGGGCTACCTGGCGGGTGCCACAACCTACGAGTTGGGTGCCCAGTTCGGCATTGACCGGCGAACGGTCAGCAACATCTCCACCGGCACGGCGTGCAGATGCGCCGACGCGGCCTCTCCCCTGGCGAAGTCGACGACGCGATCCACCTCTACAGCCTCGGCTGGTCACTGGCACGAGTCGGCGAAACACCTCAACGTCGACCACACCACCGTGCTGACCAAACTCCGTGAACGCGGCGTCCCCACCCGCGACTCACATGGTCGACCGCGATCTTGAACGGATCGGTCGCCGAGCCAAGCCGGAGCCACCCAGTTCAACCACACCCTGGCCTGCCACGCACCGGCCAGGGCATGGGCGCGAAACACCAGCAACGCGGCTCTGATGGACTTGACAGTGTGTTCGGTCGAGCTGGGCCTTCCCAGCATCGGCGCCGGCCCCGGTGCCAAACACTGCCCGACGAGGTCAGCGCCTCGGACGTGCTGCGCAGACGATTCCAGACCGAGCCGCGACTTGCCGAAGAGACTGATCAGCTCTGGGGCTCTCGGGGGGCACAATCAGGACCCTGGCCGACGGAGGAGACGAGGAAAGCGCTGCCGTGATTCAGCTGAGGTTCGCCGCAGGGCTCGGGACCTACAACCTGAACGTTGCGCCCGACACCGTATCGATCTTCAAGGGGATGGGCACGCACTACGTTCATCTCCAGCTACAGGTCGGCATCCCCGAGATCGGTGAGGACGCTGGGCAGTTGCTGTGCCTGGAAACGACCCTCTACGCTCCTCGAGACACCGGCCCGCGCGTGCCGCTCGCCTCAGCGAACGTGTCGGTCCCCTTCCAGCCCACCGGGGAGATCCGGCCGGAGACTCTGCAATACCTCATCACGAACGCTCAACTGCTGGCCCTTGAACAGCACCGCGTTGGTGACCTACGCCTAGAGTTGCAGGTGCGCGGCTTCCTACCGCAAGCCTCCGGCTTTCCCGGCGGACCCGAGAGCACCGAGTACATCGGCATCGCCGAAAGCCGGTGGCGCCAGCAACTTGCCAGCCTCGGCCGCACGCTCGGCGCCGAGATGGTGATCCCCTTCCCGGCAGACGACGAACCGCGCCGGGCGGTCACCGACTTCCTGCGCGAAGCCCAGCGGCTACTCGGTGGCAACGAGATCGACAGTGCGATGGCCCAGGTGCGCAAGGCACTGGAGACGATCAGGACGACTAGCGGCTGGAACTGGCCCACGCCAAAGAAGAAAGAGGACCGCACTGCAGAAGACCGGTGGGCCTTGATCCGATCGGCACTGGAAGACCAAGCCAGCGGGGCGTTGCATGTCGACGGAGGCACCAAGGACCACGCCTACAGTCGCGCAGAGGTCGAGACGCTGATCGGTATGACCGCAGCCCTCTTGCGCATCGTGCCGTGACTCCCGGTTTCGGTCAGAGTTGACCGCGTGAGGACACGGCTTGCCGGACTGCCGTCACCGGGGTAGCGGTGAGCCAAGCGCCCGGCAACCTCGCCGCGCACCAGTGGCTTGGAGGTCCACGCTGGCGTCAGATGATCTTCACGTCGTGATGGTCGCTCGCGACGACGATGCCATTCTTCACCACGTATGCCTCGACATAGTGAGTTCCCCGGTAGGCAGTCGACTCGCGGTGCACGTTACGGCCCTCGTTGCCTCCATGACGGATCTGTCCGCGCAACTGCCCAGACACCCGTGCAGCCTCGACGCCGTGGTTGCGAACCTTCCACAGCACCTCATACGGCTCAGGAGTGTTGGTGACGAGGTGGAACCGGAGATTACGATGCTTGGGGACGACACGCAGTCGCCGCAGGTTCTTGGGATAGGTCCCTAGGACCACGGCGTCGATCCGCGCGTCGTAGCGCAACGTCACCGAACTGTACTTGTGTTGGATGAACTCCTCGTGCGGAGCCACATCCTTGACCTGGATGATGCTTGAGGCTTCACTTAGCGAGGCCGATGCGCGCAGTGCCTTGTTCGCGAGGACCTGGGAGCGAGCGTCCTTAACCTCATCGGCGGCGAACTCGGGCCCGAACATCTTCTGCCACGCCACAAGCGCGGCTTGGTCATCGTCGTCCTGTAGGTCGTATGCCTCGCGTGCCCACGTCGCGTAGTCTGTGGCCTTTTTCTTGAACGTCTCGTACTTGGTGTCATCCCACCGGTGGTTGCAGCTGGTGCCTGGACAGCTGGGGTCATCGAGCAGCGGCATGGCGATGTGCTCGTTGAGCCATGTAACGAGGTCTTCAAGCAGATGCACCAAGGTGGTGGGGACGTCGGCGTAGCGGGTGTCGCTGTCCCAGTACCGGACCCGGTTGCCGAGCATCACCGTCAGGATGATTGAGGGGCAGCTGAAGGTGTTCTTGTAGTCGCGCAACCACTTGAACAGACGGATGACCCTGCGCAGATTGCCGCCGGTGATGTCGTCGCGTTCCTTCATCCAGTCCGCGAAGCCGACAGGATTCGTTTCCTCAAAGGCGTTTTCGGCGTAGTTGATGATCACCTGTCGACCGTCGTCCAGGGTGATGGAGGGGACTACGTCCACGTGGCAGTCGTTTGCGTATCCAATGCGGACGCATCGGTTTTTGCGCCGGACCATTGACTGGTAAGTGGCGTGGCGCTTGTAGGCGGCTCGAACCTGCTGCAGATACTTCTTGGGATTGTCGTTGCAGTCGTCGTCCTGCTCGAGGTGGAGGAGGATGTCGGCGTCGAACTCGTCGAAAGCCCCGACGGGGTTGATGATGGTCTGCTGGACCCAGGATCCCTGTGGACTGTGCTCCTTGTACATCGACCCGACTTCGTCGTCAGCCTGGAACGCATTCGTGATCGCGCCGACGCGGGTGTCGAGCAGGTCGAGCTTCCAGGGTTTGAGGTTGACGGTGGTAACCAGGAAGCCTTGAAAGTGCGCGTCAAAGTCCATTTCAGACCTCCAGCGCCTGGACGTAGCCGCTGCCTGTCCGGTCGTAGGTGACCACCGTCGGGCGCAGGCCCGTGCTCTTGAGGATCCGCCCGAGCGACACTGCGGGAGAAACAGGCATCGCGCCGATGACGTGGACGCGCTTGAGGTGCTTGTGGGTGCGTTCGAGTCCGGTGAAGAACTCCCGGACGACCGCCTCGAACCTGGCGAGCACGGCTGGGTGCGCGAAAAGGTCCTCGGCCGGCCCAGGTTGGGGGTCCATTTGGAAGACCGCTGCCGTATCGAGTCTTGGGGGCAGTTCGTTGAGTGGGGTGGTCCCAGAGAGATTCGTGACGAGCACCGCGTCATCAATGCTGGCACCGTCCCGGGCATGGGTGAGGTCGAAGGTCGTGCCGGGATCCTCGTCAGACCAGACCCAGTTCTGGGTGGAGCGTTGGCGCTGATACACGTCAGTCGGGACGCCGTCATCGAGTTTCGTGCCCAGGTACACCAGCAGCGGTAGTCGCGCGAGGGCGAGAACGCTCATGTGCTGAATGTCCCCGGACAGGACCCCAGGGTGGACGCGCCGATCGATGGCGTTGTTGATCTTGGCGACGGCAGCCTCGTAGTACGTTCCGCTGACGTCCTGCTCACCGTCGATGCCGCGCAGTTCGATCTCGACGCTCTTCTGATCGTAAGCTTCGGGAAAAACCGGAAATCGACCGCCGGACCTGATGACCGCCTCCACCGCGGTGTCCTTCGGTAGCTCCATCCGATCGCCCCGGATGTCGCCGGCCATCCGGAGGATGACGGTGCGGCGGGACGTTGTCAGTGAGGTCTGGTGGCGGATCTCGTCTTCATGTTCCTGTTTGCGCCGCCGGAGGAACTCTTTGTCGATAAGCTCCGCGACCAACAGCTTGTCGATCTCGGTGTGGCAGGACGAGCAGGCGAGCGCAAGGTTTTCGGCCAGGTCACGATCATCGCCGGGAAGCGGATCAAGGCCGCGGGCAGAAGTCGCCGATTCCTTTTGCCCGACGATGTGCGCGGCTTCGCCGACGAAGACCTCCTTGTAGGTGAGGCTTCCCTCGAGCAAGTACGTCTTGCACAGCGTGCATCGGCCGCCGGCGCGCACCCACAGTTTGCGCTTCTCGCTTTCGTTGACCGCCATCTCGTCCTTCCGTGGATCAGTAGTGCTCTTCGCGTCATCTGACGTTGTCCAGCTCGACGGGCCGACGGTTGCAGCTCGCCGTGGCTGAGTTCACCGGGGCATCGGCAAGTCCGCACCCCTTCCGCGCTCAGTCGGGCTGGATAAACCTGTGGAAAGGGCCGACCGGGGAATGCGGGAGGGCGATCAGATGTGTCCCCGAGACCGGCACTGTCGCCGAAACATGGCTTCCCAGCAGACTCGTGAGGGACGCGGCGACCGCAGCCATGTCTGCCGCCGATCCGTGGAACGTTGGCACGGAGCAGCCACGGGTCGGGACGAGTTCGTCGACGTCTCGCACCTCGGTCCAGAACGTGTGGAAAGGTTCCAACCCGCCATCCACTTTCACCGCCGTCCCGACTCGACGGTCGATTTCGTTGGCGCCCAGCGAGGTTCCGGGCGCGCTGACGCTGAGGATGCCCAGCGTTCCGGTTTTGACGTCAGTGGCGACTTCGGCGATCAACGGTCGAACTGCTGGCGACGCCATCTGGTCGAGGAGTTGCCCAATCCGGAGGGAGACCGTCGCATCGATCACGACGTGAGCGGCGGAGAACGTCGCCAGCAAGTCTTCGGGGATGATCCCGGAGTGGGCAACCACCTCGATGTCGTCGCGGATCGCGAGAATGCGTTCCCGTAGGGCCTCCGCCTTCCCGTTGCCGAGGTCGAGTTCGGTGAAGTTCTGGCGGACCAGTAGGCCACCCGTGATCGTGCCTGGATCGCACAACACCAGTCGCCTCGCTCCGGCGCGAGTGATAAACTCGGCGATCCACGAGCCGAGACCGCCGCAGCCCCATACGTGCACCGTCTTGCCGTGGAACGCGCTCACGGGACTTGCGCTGTCGCGGCGCGTGGTGACACTGCCTCGTTCATCGGACACGGGGCACCACTCCACAGGGGTCTCGAGGTCGAATGTTCTTGTGTTCACGGAGATCGGAGGCGTCCGGCGGTTCCGCACGTGATGCCGTAGCCGGTCTGCGGCGTCGCCGGGAATCATGCCGACCAGCAGGTGCGGCGGCCCGCCGGCTGGATGCGGGACGGTGAGCGCGAACATCTGCGGGCTGCCTTCGGGCATTCGAGATGCACTGGCCGCGAGCGCGGTGAGGAAGACCGGCGACTGCGGTGCGTGCTTCGGATAGGTGCCCAGCCAGGAGTCGGCGAAAGGATCGTCGAGCCGCGCGAGCACCTCGGTGAACGTGTGCCCGATCCTCAGGGGTAACGGCATCGTCAAGCTGACGACCGGTATCTGCACCTGCTCTGACTGCGTGCGCGCGAAGTGGAGGTCCAGCCGGTGGTCGGTGCGCTTGACGAGGTAGCCCGACTGCGCCCGAACCATTGGGCAGTCGTCTCGGACGACAACCGTCGGCAGCCTGCTGGAGCCATAGGGTACTCCTCCGACGGCGTGGAACAGCGATGTATTCGGATCGAAGCGGTTGGCTGTCGCGTCTTTCAGCCAGTCGTGGAGGCGGTCCACGGCACTGCTCACACCGAGCTGGGGGTTCCACTCTCGTGCCACGTCAAGGTAGATGCACAGCTGGCGGCCATGCAGTACGTGCGGAAATCCGACGAACCTGTCGTGTCGGACTTCCACCAGCGGCGGCGAGAAGTCGGTCTCCCCGATCCACAGGACGAAATTCTCGTGGTCGTCCAACCGCAGCCCACCCGGATGGTGAACGAGGCTCGAGGTTCTGAGCCTGATCGGGACTAGGAGGCAGCCGGACCAGTGAAGCGTGGGGCGTCCGCTGACCGCGAAGTCGTCAGGAAGCGCTGCGCTCACCTTGCGCAGTTCGTCAACTGCGGCCCGCTGCCATGGGGAACGCCGCGGCCCTCGCTGGCGGTTCAACCGGCGCGACCCGAGCGCCCGGACGACCAGGACACCTCGCCCGCCCCAGTAGCGGCAGCACCGGCGGCACCGAACTTGCTACTGGAGGAGGACACGGCGGGTGCCTGGAACTTGTCACCGAAGAGCGCCTGCCACTTGGAGATGCTCGACTCCTCGTCAGTCTCGTCATACGCCTCTTTGATCTCCGCAGCGTGGACGTGGACACGAGCCCGGAAGTAGGCATAGGTCTCCTGGGACCACCTGTGGTCAAAGGTCACTCCGGATCCGGAGGGATCGGAGACCGACGGCTTGTAGGGGCGGGCTTGGAGCCACTGGTCCAAGTCGGCCATGAGATGGAGCAGTGCCGTGGGCACGTCCGAGTAGTAGCCGGGATCGCCGAGCTTCTTCCACTCCTCGACTCGCTCACCGAGCAAGGTGGTGATCAGGATCGATTTCGTGCCTGTGAAGGAGTTCTTGTGGTCACGCAGGAACTTCAACAGGCGGATCACCTTGCGGAGGTTCCTGCCAGTGATCTTGTCCTTCTCCTGCATCCACGTGGTGAACCCTCCCGGATTGGTGCGCTCCCAGCAGTTGTCGTCGCGGTTGACGATGTTCTGGGTACCATCCGAGAGGACCACGAACGGGACGATGTCGACGTGCATCGCGTTGTTCGCGTACTCGACGTACACACACCGGCACTTCTTGTTGTGCGGCATGTTGCCGTAGACGGAGTGATCGTGAATCACCTTGTAGACGGCTGCGATGTACTTCTTGACGTCATCAGCCCAGTCCGCTTCCTCCTTCATCTCCAGCAGGAAATCGGCGTCGAACGGCTTGCCGTTCTGCGGGCTGATGATCGTCTTCTGCGCCCACGATCCCTGCGGGATCTTCTTGACGATCCGCGGGCCAAGGTCAGGGTCGACCTTGAGCGCCTTGTAGATCGACTCGACCCGCTCTTCCAGCTTTTCGAGCCTGAACTTGCTGAGGTTGACGGTGTTCGTGAGGAACTCGTCGAAGTAGTCGGTGTGCTTCACCGGGGGGGTCCTATCGTTGGTACGCGTCGTGGCCGGGGGTCGACTGTCAGGCGCAGGCGTGGTTTGGTCTCGCTACCGGCCGCGATGATCTCGTCGATGTGGTCGAGCGTGAGGCGGCTCGCGGCGGCCAGGTCGCCGGTGCCGGTTCCGGCTTGTGACAGCAGTCCAGCGGCGGCACCGAGCAGGTAGGGCGGAAGATCGGGTTCGAGCTCAGCGGTGGGCGAAGGAACTCCGCGGTGAACTGGTTGCGCTTGGTTCTCGATGATCTTCGAGACGGGTTCGACGTGTTGGGGCATCACGAGGCACCGCCGCTCCTTGATCTCGTCCGGCGCCACGATGACTTCCACAACATGTCTCCGCCGAGTCGGCGCCGACCACTTCGACCGGCAGCATGCACTCCTGAACTCTCACGCTCCGGCTCCATCCTTCACTTGAGCAGTACCTCAGATTTCAACATTGTTTTCCAGATTTTGAGTAGACTACACGACGCGGTGGTCGACAAGTTGCCACACCTCACCCAGGCGTGGTCGTGTGAGCTAGGCGCAATTTGACCCGTCGGTAACGTAGGCGCACCTAAGATACGAACGGAGCGACCAAGATCGAGAACGTCCGCCAACCTTGCGGGCACGAACCGGCACGGAGACGAGCGACGTGAACGACCCGCAGCTGGCCCCCGGCGACATCGCAACCCTGTTCGACAGAAGCAGGCTGCGGATGGCGCGCGAGCTTCGGGGGCTCACGCAGGTGCAACTAGCCCGGGAAGCCGGCTCGGTCACCTCGGCGTCGCTGAGCCAGTTCGAGAACGGACACGCCAGACCGGCAACCTCGACCCTTCGCCGACTCTCGGTGGCACTACGCGTCCCGCTGTCCTTCTTTGCCACCCCGGCACGCCCGACCGCGCAGGAAGAGGTCAACGGATTCTTTCGAAGTCTCCGGTCCACCTCCCCGCGAGACCGGCAACAGGCATTGGCCTACGTCCAATTGGCACGAGAGCTCACGCTCGAGCTCGAAAAATTTGTCGCCTTGCCTGATCTTGACCTACCGCGTATTCCCGTCACTGCGGTGCAGCAGTCTCGGTCCATGAAGATCGAAGAGATCGCAGCCCAGGTTCGCGATCACTGGAAGATCCCTGATGGTCCGGTTGAAAATATGGTGAGGATGCTGGAAAAAAATGGAATAGTCGTCATTCGCTTCCGTGTCAGCACCGAGAAGGTCGACGCCTTCTGTGTCGACTTCCCTGACAGACCCGTCGTCGCGCTCGGGGCCGACAAGGGCCTGCGTGACCGCTCACGGTTCGACGCTGCCCACGAACTCGGCCACCTTGTCATGCACGGCGCCAGTCAGGTCGGCGACAAGACCGCTGAAAGTCAGGCCAACGAGTTCGCAGCCGCCTTCCTCATGCCTGCTGACGATATTGACCAGGAACTTCCCTCACGGCTCGACTGGCCTGCCCTCCTCCGCCTCAAGGCAAAATGGCATGTCTCAATCGCAGCGCTCCTGGTGAGGGCGAAAACGCTGCGCGTCATGGATGAGCAAACTTACGCACAGGCATGGAAAACGTTGTCGGTACGAGGCTGGCGCAAGGTGGAACCAGGCAACCTGGGACACCCTGAAGTTCCAGTCCTCCTGCAACGTGCGCTGGAACTCACGGAAGAAACTGGATTTCCCTTCGATGAGTTCATCAGCCGCTCAGGTTTGCCCGAAGCTGACATCCGGACGCTACTCAACAGGGACATCGCCGAACGTCCACGCGTAGAGTTCTGATAAATTAGATCCGCTTTGTGGCTGGGCAGCCGCACCGAGCTGTATTCGGCAACGCGTCCGCTTGCGCCGAAATCGCCGAACACAAAGCTCACATGCTCAACGCCGTGACCGTGCCCTTCGACGCGGGTGAACTACGCCGGCGCCTCGCTCGCGGGCATCGTGCCACCCCGGCGAGCATTCAGGGCCCTCTTCGATTGGGTCATCGCCACGCTCCAACCGGCGACTGGATGCCGAGACCGAAGACGACCTCGCGCGGTCAAAGCGCTTCCCGCCCGCTGGGATCCCTTCTTCCGCGAGACGATGATCCTCGCTGACGTCTACCAATTCCACCACGCCCAACTCATGCTCACCCGATGACGCGATCGAGACGACAAGGACCACGCGGAAGCGTGGACACCTTGGGGGAATAGGCGAAAAGCTGACGAAAAAGCCGACACCAGCGGGACCCCCTGCATGGCCGCTGACCTGCGGTTTTGCGGTGCCTAGGGGGTACCGCTGGGGCTTCCTCTGTGGACCTTGGGGGAACTTACTACAACACAAAACCCCAGGTAGAAGCCCTGGAGACCCTGCTCCAGAAGCTGCCAGACCCCGCCACACCGGCCCCACCACCCGTCCACCGGCCCAAACCCCGACGGGCACGCCAACTCGACGCCGACCAGATCCAGGAACTCATCGCCGGCTACCAGGCCGGAGCGACGGTATCCGAGTTGGGTACCCGGTTCGGCATCGAACGGCGCACGGTCAGCACCACCCTCCACCGGCACGGCGTGCCGATGCGCCGCCGCGGCCTCTCCCCCGACCAGGTCGACGACGCCATCCACCTCTACAACTTCGGCTGGTCACTGGCACGAGTCGGTGAACACCTCAACGTCGACCACACCACCGTGCTGACCAAACTGCGAGAACGCGGCGTCACCACCCGAGACACCCACGGACGACCACGATCGTGAACGGACCGTTATCGCTAGGGGTTCAGCTTGGCTGGCTTCCTGGGCCGCGTGTTCCACCCGGTTGCGGTAGTCCTGCCACCATGGCTGGTCGCCAGGCGCCATGTTGTCGTTGCCTTCCCGTAGGCCTGTGGCGCCGTCGATGAGTTCGCGGACGATATCGGCGTGCCCGCCATGGCGATGAGTCTCGGCGATCACATGGACCAGGATCCGGTACAGCGGCGCGTCCCTGCTGTCGGGCGGCCACCACGGCACCCGGCCGACCGAGTCCAGCGCCAGCGTGGTGATCGTCGCGTCCGAATGCGCCCACGCTCGGCGATAGAGCCCCACGCTCTCTTCGCGCGATTCGGTGGAGGCCGCCCACATGTCCTCATGGGGTTCGGCGTCGTCTTCCAGCCAGGGCAGCCACTCCTCGAACGGCCGTCCGAAGGTATCACCGAAGTACCCCAGCTCCACACCGGCCAGGTGTTTGACCAGCCCCAGCAGATTTGGTACCGGACGGCGGATGTCGTACTCCGAGAGCCCGTCGAGCTTCCACAGCAAGGCTTCGCGGGCAGCCTGCAGGTAACGGTGAAGATCCGCCCTCGGGTCCGCTTCGGTCACACAGGACAGCCTGCCATCCGGCACTGATATCAAGTCGGGCTCCCGCGGAACTGGCGGACGCGCCGCGCTCGACCAACGTCCGCTATTGCCGCTGGTCGCGCGTCAACTGCCTACGTGCCGATGGTCGGATCGCGGCGCCTCTAGACCGAAGCCTCAGACGGTGCAGCGTGGATCGCGCCGTGCGTAGTTTGCGCTGTGGCCGCAGGCAGCTGGCGCCACTGCGACAAGGGGGATTGACTGCGTGGGTCCGATGATCGAGTGGGGAGAAGACATGACCATCACGCAGCCGGAGCGTCGTGAGCACCCTGTCGTGGTGGCGCATCGGGCGCAACGGGCCGCGGACCGTCAGCTGCGGGTCGCGGACTGGATCACCGCTTTTGCGGGGTCGATGCCCTTCGTCTACCTGCACGCCGCGCTGTTCGGTCTCTGGATGTTATTCCTCGAGTCCGACCCGTGGCCGACGCTGACGCTGGTGGTGTCGCTGGAGGCGATCTTCCTGTCCACGTTCGTGATGATCGGCCAAAACCGGCAAGCAGCCTTCCAGCAAGCCAAAGCGGACCATGACTTCAACGAACAAGAGCTGGAACTCAAGACCAACACGGAACTGACGCGCGCGATCCATACGCTCACCACAGAGCTGCACCGGCGTCTCCTGGACGAGCCCACCCAGTAGCACGGCCAGTCTCGTTAACGGGTGGAGCATCCTCATCTGCCGCGTAGGGGCGGTGCCTGCGGGTCAGAGGAGGGCGGGTTAGCTCCAGATGGCGCACGGTAGTCCGTCGCTGAATACCTCGGGTGGGTCCGGTCGAGGGTGGGCTTGGCCGTTGAGGACGCGTCGGGCCGTGTATGCGGCCACGGCCGCGTCCAGGATGTCATCGACCGCCGCCCGGTGACCTGTCTCATCCAGTTCGCCTGTCAGCAGCACGCCGGCATCGGCGAGCAGTCGTCGACGGCGCTCAGCGCCCGCCCAGGTGCTCTTGCGTGCCGTGAGCGCAGCCCCGGCCAGTTGGGCGAAGCTGACCTCGGGGTGCACTTCGACGACGCGATGGTGAGTCTGGCGCACCCACTGCTGCACCTCGTGCAGCTTGGGCTTGAGGCTGAACGCCTGAACGGAGATCCCCTTCCCGGTCAGCACGCGATTGCGTGCACTGGCCCTATGGTGATCCGGGGTGTCCATCGCGTCGCGTGTCGGGGTCATGAACACCGAGGATCGCAAGACGCCAATGGCCTGCCTCGCCAACACATCGGCTTGCCGATGTCCTCGATCGGGCAGCCCGATCGGCATATCGACGGCCACGACCGCGAGCGGGCCGTCCGCATCGGCCGCACCAACCAACTCCTCGATCATCGTGCCCGCAACGTAGGCCCAGGGGTTCTGTCCTGTCAGGGCGATACCGACCCACCCTGCCCGGCAGGCGTCCACTCCCAGGACTCGCTCGCTCTCCACCACGCCATGATGGCCTATCCCGGCCCCAGGTGACCGCCGATGCCCAATGCCTGGGCACAGACCCGGCTGGAGTCGCCGTATCCAGAAGAACCGATGATGCGCCTGCGGCAACCGACCGTGCGGGCCAACGGCACTCGATCCAAAAACAGTGAGGCCCCGCGTCCCGGAACACCAGTTCCCCGGCGCGGATACGGTGCCGCTGTCGACGCAGTGACCCCTGGCGATGTAAGGAACCTACCCAGACGGGAAGCCCAGGGACACGGGAACGCATGAACAGCGCACTACCGCGCCCACAAGCGGACGTTCCGGGATCCAGGTTATGGGTTATGGGGTTGCATAGCGGATCTATATTCGGTCTATGAAGTCGGCTAGCCCTTCCGCTGGGCGGACTTCGTCATGAGAAGAGCCTTGTCGATCGTTGGCTTGGTCATCGGTCTCTACTTCGTCGTACGCGCCGCTGCCGAACCGTTCCTGATCGACGTCAACGATCCCGCCACGTACCGCAACGACTGGGGCGGGCCGAGCCTGGCCGGCGCTCTGGCAGTCCATTGTGGTCCTGGGATCGCAGCCGCCGTGATCATTGTGACCGTGGTACTCCGGCGCCGCTCCAAGAGGTGGAGTAGGCCGGTCAGACCGTAGTGCCCCGGTGGCGCTCAGGGCCAACGACGGCAACATGCCGCCATCAGCGACCGAATCGGCCATGCCGCGGCATCCTCATCTGCCGCGAGTCGCGCACCCGTGTCGCCGGTCGCGCGTCACCTGCGCACATGCCGATGAGCGAACGTTAACGAGGACCCTGGCAACTGGGTGACCGCGTGTCGATTGATGAGGCAGGCTCCAGCAGCGAGATCCAGCGCGGGACGGGTGGATCACTTACCCGCTCCAACCGGCACGCTGACGTGAACGGCTGGATCACTCGTCGCAACGGCCGTGTGAGGCGGCATGGTAGGTAATCACGTAGAGTCCCTACCGACAGGGCTTGATCTTCAGAAATCCGGACTCTGTCAGGGGCTCTACGCCCACCTGTGTCCGGCCCACGCTACCGCCATCGCCACAACCTGACGGTCCACTACAGAGAAAAACTTGGTAAGCGGCGAAAGGATGGACTCATGTCGAGTAGCTCGAAGAATCGGAAATTCAATATTCTCTTCGATTGGTTCGATCAAGGGCGGGATGGCTACCTCACCCACGACGATTTCCAGCAGATGGCTGCGTTGTTCACCGCGTTGCCGGGTGGCGATGCCCCAGAGAACGCGCAAGCGCTGCGGGATGCGTTCGAGAAATGGTGGGGTCTACTGCTTGCTGCGGGTGATGCTAGCGGGGACGGAAGGCTTGGGCGGGAAGAATTCATCGATGCCATGAAGTCCAGTGTCACGGCGCCGGGAAACTTCGAGGATGCGGTGCTGGCGATCGCCGACGCCTTTATGCGTATCGTGGACACCAGCGGGGACGGCTCACTCGACTTCGACGAGTATGTACGGATGTATGATGGTCTCGGCATTGATTCAGTGCATTCTAGTAATGCGTTCAGGCGACTCGACCGAGACGGAGATAACGCAATCGACTATCAGGAATTCCGGACCGCCATTGTTGAGTTCTATCTCAGTGATGATGAGAATGCTCCGGGAAATTGGTTGTTGGGACCGCCAAACTAAGGTGATTTCTCGTAACAGGTGTTCAAGTATAATGGAAACGGACCAGGAGGCGGGGTGCTTGCCTGATGTCCAGAGATCTCCGAAGAGAGCGACAGACGTCCTCACAGGCCGATGAGTGCGCGTCTGCAGGATCTTGCGCGCAGGCGAGCTGTGCTTTCGCGGCAGGGCGCGGGAAGTTCAGGATTGACCCTCAGTGTTGCCAAGGCGGCCGGATGCGTAGTTTTCCGTGAGTAGCCGGGCGGCGCTCGAGGCGCCGTCTGAGGGGACTCGCTCGGCGGTGGTTCGTGCCTGAGCTGCGATGGCGGGTTGGAGGGCTTCCTGCAGTGCTGCGGTCAGAGTTTCGGTGGTCAGTGTTCGGATCGTCACAGATGTTCCGATGCCGAGGTTACCGATTCGGCTGGCCCAATAGAACTGGTCGCTAAACATCGGGATCACGACCTGCGGCACGCCCGCACGGGACACCCTTGAGCAGGGTCAACGTTCGATCATGCCCACCCTGGAGAACCTGCGGCGGCACAGCAATCCCGCCCTGTTCGTCCTTGTCGGCATCGGCGGCGCCATCAATCGCGATCTTGTCATCGGCGATGTGATCGTCGCTCATCGGGTTACTAAGGAGAATGTAAGTAGCTAGACTTTGAAGGTTTTTGTGGTTGAATGTTGTGGTGCGTGATAACGATGGCCGGAAGTTGGATCACCGGACCCTGGAGGTTATTCGGATCCGGGCGGTGGAGCGGATTCAGGCGGGTGCTCATCCCGAGGATGTGGCCGGGTCGCTGGGAATGGACCGTTCCACGG